>CAKUKT010000213.1 GCA_934663655.1 uncultured Victivallaceae bacterium | reverse complement strand
CATGACGTCCGCAACTTCGTCCGCCGCTGCACCCAACCGACAGTAATCGGTTGGGACCCGAGCAGCGCCGGACTCCCGGCGCCCTCCGCTCCATTCGCGCCAGTGGCGCTCACTCCGCGGAGGGTTAGTTGGGGGAATCGTGTCGTTGGCGACATACTTTGCCTCCGGGGTCGCTCGTCCGTGCGGATTTCTATACTCGGGATCACCTCGTCGGCTTTTTCGTCCGACTTGTCCGACACTGAAACCACCATGAGGCTGCACACCTGGGCCGGCTCAGCGGGGCGGGCCTCCTTCCCACCGCTCCTTTCGCGTCGGGTTAGTTTCAACTTTACAACTGTTTACGCTCATTTATTCCCGATCGTAACAATTATTTGTGGAGCAGCCGCAATTAATCGTGTTTTTGGGTATGTTCTACGTTTCCTGTAAATGTTGACCAGGTGAACTGCTGTCAGCGCCTGATATTCGGATTCTGTTCCGGTTCATTTGTGTCGCCGGCAGCAGGAAAATTGCATGGGATGTTTAGAATTTTATCCCCCCACGACTTTGCGGTTAAATTTTTTGCTGATATATGGCAGGGCGCAGATTATGAACAGATATTTTTTTGATTGTCGCCTTGTTTTTGTTTTTTTTAGATGCTATATTACTGTAATTTTGTGTTTTTTTATAAGACTGGGAATAATTCGCAGGGCAGATCATGACGACAGGACATATTGACGGAATGGTGTATCCGCGCGCCGAGGGATTTGATTGGAATCTTACCGCGCCGGAGTATTATAATTTTGCCTATGATGTGATCGATCGCATCGGTGCCGCCGATCGCAACCGGCTCGCCATGATCTGGGTTAACCGGGAGGGTGACGAACGGCGTTTCACTTTTCATGAACTTTCCCGGCTTTCCAATCAGGCCGCCAATTTGCTGATGGAGCAGGGAATTACCCGCGGCGACCGGATTTTTCTGCTGGTGCCACGTATCCCCGAATGGTGGATCTTCGCCCTCGGATGTATGAAAATCGGGGCGATTTTCTGCCCGTCGCCGGTGTTGCTCACCCCGCATGATATCAAGCAGCGCATCGGCATCGGACGCTTCAAGATGGTGATCGCCGATCAGGAAAACGCTCCCAAGGTGGATGAGATATTCCCCGAATGCCAGTCCCTCGAACGCCTGGTGATTGTGGATGGTGAACGTCCAGGATGGGTCTCCTTCTGCCGGAAGACCGAGGAACCCAACTCGCTGTCCCGCCATACCGTGCTGAACACCACCAATTTCCGTACCCGCGGCAAAGACCCGATGCTGGTGATCTTTACCTCCGGAACATCGAAAACCCCGAAAATGGTGCAGCATACTTATGAATATGCGATCGGCCACCTCGTCACCGCCGGCTTATGGCATGGCGTCACCGATCAGGACCTGCATTTCACTGTCTCGGACACCGGATGGGCAAAAAACCTCTGGGGAAATTTCTTCGGACAGTGGATGTGCGGCGCCTGCCTTTTTATCTACGACGCCCGGGGAAAATTTCATGCCGAAGAGCTGCTGCCGTTGATTGAAAAGTATGAGATAACCTCATTCTGCGCGCCGCCAACCGTTTATCGGATGCTGGTGCTTCACGATCTAACCCGTTTCGATTTCCGCAGCCTGCGCAGCTGCACCGCCGCCGGTGAACCTCTGCATGCCGAAACCTGCCGGTTGTGGAAAGAGGGAACCGGTATCACCATTCGTGAAGCTTACGGGCAGACCGAAACCGCGGCGCTGATCGGTAATTTTATCAATGTTGAACATCGGCTCGGTTCGATGGGCAAAGCCGCCCCCAACTGGCATATCGAACTTCATGACGATGACGGAAAGCCGGTCCCGGATGGCGAGGTCGGACGTATCGCAGTGAAAATCTCCGACGGTTTGCGTCCGCTTGGACTGGTGGATAAATATCTGGGTTCCGAGGATGAAAACTCCCAATATTTCATCAACGGTTATTATTACAC
Source organism: uncultured Victivallaceae bacterium (assembly GCA_934663655.1). Taxonomy (GTDB): domain Bacteria; phylum Verrucomicrobiota; class Lentisphaeria; order Victivallales; family Victivallaceae; genus UBA1784. Next base: position 2,996 of record CAKUKT010000213.1, on the reverse strand, counting down.
CGGTGACAAAGCCCGGCGGGACGGGGATGGATATTTCTGGTTCTGCGGCCGCAGCGACGAAATAATCAAGAGTTCCGGGTACCGGATCGGCCCGTTGGAAGTTGAAGAGGCGATCATGTGTCATCCGGCGGTTCAGGAGGTGGCGGTGGTCGGCGCTCCCGATACGTTGCGCGGCACGGTGATTAAGGCTTATATCGTGCTCAAGAAGGGCGTGGAGCCGACCGAGGCTCTGGTTCGTGATATTCAGCGGCATACCCGGGAGGAGACCGCTCCATACAAATATCCGCGCCTGGTGGAATTTGTGCCCCAGTTGCCGAAAACATTTTCCGGTAAGATCCGCCGGGAAGTGCTCCGCCGTCATGCCGAAAACGGTGGCGAACTGGTTTGCGATTGAGCTTCAAGGCTTGACAGCAGCACCTCGAAGTGCTATATTAAATAAAACTCTCTGAGGGTGTTTCGGTGATGCCCTCGGAAATAAAGGAACCTCAATCCCGGTTTCCGGGATTGCAATGACGCCGGTTCGGCGTCGCTCCGCGAGGATTCCGGATTGCTTCCGGCGGCGTCGGCCAGTTCCGTGCCGCGGTGTTTTCCGTGTTTTCCGGCGGGGAAGGAGCCCAAACGGTAAAAAGCTGGGAAACATCGATTATGGAAGAGGCAAAACATATTTGCGTTTATTCCGGGTGTGCGCATCCGGAGCTCTCGCAGAGTATCGCCAATTATCTCGGAATCAACCTCGGCAAGGTTCATATTACCCACTTCCCCGACGGCGAGATCTTTGTTCAGTTCGAGGAAAATGTCCGTCGCGCCGACGCGTTTCTGATTCAGCCGACCTGCAATCCCTCCAACGACAATCTGATGGAGCTGCTGATCATGATCGACGCCGCGCGGCGGGCAAGCGCTGCCCGCATTACCGCGGTGCTCCCCTATTTCGGTTATGCCCGTCAGGATCGCAAGGACAAGCCCCGGGTTCCCATTACCGCCAAGCTGGTGGCCAATCTGCTTACTGTGGCCGGAGCCGACCGGGTGCTTACGGTTGATCTTCATGCGCAGCAGATTCAGGGATTCTTCGATATTCCGGTTGACCATCTCTATGCGCGGCCGGTGCTGGTGCCATATCTCAAAACTCTGGTCGGCGATCACGGCGTGGTGGTGGCTCCGGATTCGGGCAGCGCCAAGATGGCCATGTATTACGGAGATATGCTTCAGGCCGGTTTCGCCGTGGTGACCAAACGCCGGATTGACGCCAACACTGTCGCCTCCAGCCACCTGGTCGGTGATGTCAAGGGCCGGGTATGTGTGATTACCGACGACCTTACCAGCACGGCCGGCACGCTCTGTGCAGCCGCGAAAATCCTGGTCGCCAACGGCGCCGAACGTGTTTATGCGGCGGTTTCCCACTGCCTGCTCTCCGATGTCGGCAAGAAGAAATTGCTGGAAACTCCGGAAATAACCCAGTTGGTTACCACCGACGCGGTTCCGGTTCCAGATACTCTTGACGGACGGATCAAGGTGGTGAGCATTGCTCCGCTGCTTGGTGAAGCGATCAGCCGGATTCATGACGGCAAATCGATCTCCTCGCTTTTTTATCTCAAATGAGAGCTCGACTATAACCATAAAAGAAAATCGAAAGGATTTCCATGAGCAACGAAAACAATGTGGTCATGATCAAGCCGCGCAGCGAGTTCGGCAGCAATGCCTCCCGGCGTCTTCGCGGTGCCGGGGACATTCCGGCGATCATTTACGGAAAAGGCGTTGAACCGCGCGCGGTGATGGTGGATGTCGACGAGTGGAAGGTTTTCCATGCGCATCACAGCGGCCATGCGGTGGTTACGCTTCGCGAAGAGAGCGGCGCCGAGACGGCGGCGCTGGTGCGCGAGGTCCAGTACAACTATCTCAAGAACTATGTGGTGCACATCGATTTTCAGGCGGTTGACCTGGCTGCGGAGATCACTTCAACGGTTGCCGTTCACGCCTTCGGCGATTGCTATGGTGCTGCTCATGGTGGTATTCTGGAGCAGGAGCTTCATGAACTGCCGGTGATCGCCCGTCCGGCGGATCTTCCCGAGGCGATTCGGGCCGACGTGTCGGCGCTGGATATCGGGGATGTGCTGACCGTGGCGAATCTGGTGCTGCCCGCCGGAGTCAGAACCGAACTGGATGGCGAGACGGTGGTGTTCCACGTGGTTCGTCCGCGTGAGGAAGAGGTGGCGGCAGAACCCGAGGAAGGTGCTGCTGAGCCCGAGGCTATAAACGAGAAGAAGACCGAGGCGCGCGCCGCGGAAAAGGAGAGCAAGTAATCCGATGAATGCAGCTCCCGGGGCCGGAGAGGCGACGGTACGTCTGGTGGTCGGGCTGGGAAATCCCGGCGCCGAATATCGTGACAGTCGCCACAATGCCGGATTCATGGTGATTGACCGGCTGCTGGCCGGTTTCCCCGGCGGGGCGTTTACGGAAAGCCACCTTGCCGAAAGTCATTTCTGGACCGGTCGTTTCCGGGGGCGGGCATTGATGCTGCAGCAGCCTCTGACCTACATGAATCTGAGTGGGCAGGCGGTATCCCGGGTGGCGAAGAAGTTCCAGTTGGCTCCGGAAGAAATTCTGATCGTTGTCGATGACCTGGATCTGCCGCTCGGGCGTCTGCGGCTTCGGACCGGCGGGAGTTCCGGCGGTCACAACGGGTTGAAATCGGTGATTGAAGAACTCGGCAGCGATCGATTCCGGCGTTTACGGATCGGCATCGGCCGTCCGGACGAAGGAACGACGGTGGATTATGTGCTCAGCGGATTCAGCGGTTCTGAACGTGAGACCTTTGAAGCGGCGATTACACAAGCTGCCGAAGCGGTCAGAGCGGTATTGAGTTCGGGGTTTTCCCGGGCGATGAACAAATATAATGCGCCGCCGCAGGCGGCGAAGCCGGAAGCAGAAACACAGGCAACAGATAAAGAAACCATCAAACAGTGAGGTTTTACTTTGAAGAAATACGAAGCGGTATTCAT
>CAKUKT010000212.1 GCA_934663655.1 uncultured Victivallaceae bacterium | reverse complement strand
GATTTTCTCGAATCGGAAAAATCCGGCCCCCTCTTCGCCGCCGGAGTCGCCGCCGCGGCCGCCTTTCTCTGCCGCCACCCCTGCGGAGTAGTCACCATCGCCGCCGGAACCGCTTCGCTGCTGCTGTTGTGCGCCCGACCTGACAAGCTGCACCGCGTCCCCGGAGCCCTCGCCATCTACTTAGGCGGGGTAGCCGCGCTCATCCTCCCCTTCGCCGTTCTGCTCACCGCGACCGGTTCCTGGCACGATTATATCCAGCAGTGCGTAATTTACGTGGCCGGTTTCGTGCATGAACGCGGCGGCGGCGGATTCGATTTTCAGAAACTCTCAAACTCTCTTTTCCCCATCGGTTCGCTTTTCGGTCTGCTGGACATCTTCTTTTCGCTGCTGCCGCTGATCGTGATCACCATGCTGCTGCTCTCCGTCCGTTCGATCATCCACCGCCGGGACACTTCGCTGCGCCGCCAGCTGCTGGCCGCGGTACTCCTGCTCGGAATCGGCTCCTGGCACCAGTACTACCCGGTACCCTGCGTCCGCCACGTCTACTGGGCGGCGCTGCCGATGTTCGGCGCCTACGTGCTGCTGATGCAGATGATCCGGCAGCTCCGCTGGCGGCCGCCGGCCCGGTGGGCGTTGCTGCTGGCAGCCGCGCTGTTGATTACCCCGCCGGTGGTGATCCGTCTGGTTGCCGGAGCACTCCGCCTGAACGGCGCCACCGCGAGAGTCTACGTATCCATCCCGGGAATCCGCGGCATGCTGCTGTTTCCCAGCGAGGCCGCCGCGATGGAGGCAATCAGTTCCGCATTCAACCGCCAGCCCGCCGAACTGCGTGAACGCGGCCTTTTCAACCACACCAATGACGGGCTTTTTTCGATTATCGCGCGGGACGCCGGATATCCGCGTCCGATGTTCGTCAACTGGGAACGCGGCGTCTACCCCGACTATCCGGAACGCGCCCGCGATTTCGTCGCCGCCAAACGACCGGTGGTGCTCACCACCGAACCGGGTGATCAACTCCCATTTCCGGGATATTTCAACGATCTGGAATTTGTCTGGAATGAAAAACGTTTCCGGATGCTGATCCCCGAGGAGTTCGCTCCCGCCGTCCGACGCTGATTACGGCGCAGCCTCTCCCCGGCGCCCCTGACACCGACCCGCCGTCGTCCCGACGACGGAATAAAAAAAACGCGCCCCCGGCGGGACGCGTAAAATTCTTGTTGCCGTTTTACGGGCGCTGTCATCAATCCAGCAACTTCTCCCCGGTCACAAAACCGGTCGTCGTACCATACGCGATCAGCCGGTCGCGTTCGTCGAACACCTCGATCGTACATAAGACCGTCCGTTTGCCCCGGCTGATTTCCCGGGCCACCGCACGCAGCCGGCCGCCGGTTCCGGGACGCAGGAAATTGAACGAACTGGTCGCCGCCACCGTCGGAATGTTCCCGGAATTGGCCGCACCCGCAAATGCGAAATCGGCCAGCGAAAAGGTTGCGCCACCCTGCACCACCCCAACGCCGTTGAGTTTGTCGGGAGTCACCGTCAGCACCGCCTCGGCATAACCCGGCTCAAGCTTCACCAGCTGTATATCGTTGGTCGCACAGAAGCGATCGTTGGCATTGAGATAATCCCGGATCCGGTCCAGCAATTCACGATCTGTTTCCGCCATCATCTTCTCCTTCGCATATCTTATTGATTGAATTCCTGTGCCTTGAGCACCGCGACAAAGGCCTCCTGCGGAATATTGACCTTGCCGATCAACTTCATCCGTTTCTTGCCCTCCTTCTGTTTTTCCAGCAGCTTGCGTTTGCGGGTGATGTCACCGCCGTAACACTTGGCAAGCACGTTTTTGCGCAGCTGCCGGATCGTCTCGCGGGCGATAACCTTGCCGCCGACCGCCGCCTGGATCGCAATCTGGAACATCTGCGGCGGAATCGCTTCCCGCAGCCGTTCGGCGATCTGACGGCCGCGCTCGTAGGCGAGGTCATTGTGAACTATCGAACTGAATGCATCCACCGGTTCCCCATTGACCAGTATATCCAGCTTGATCAACTTTCCGGCCCGGTAACCGGCGGGCTCGTAATCCAGACTACCGTAACCGCGGGTGATCGATTTAAGTTTGTCGTGGAAATCGATCAGAATCTCATGCATCGGCATTTCCGCGGTGATGATCACGTGCTGGGCGTCCACCCCGGCGGTGTCGGTGCAGACGCCGCGTTTGCTCATCACCAGATTCATCACGTCGCCGATGAAGCTCGTCGGCGTCATGATATGGCAGCTGATCACCGGTTCCTCGATGCGCTCGATTCCCGAGGGATCAGGCAGATAGACCGGGTTGTCCACCTCGATCATCTCCCCCGACTTCATATACACATGGTAGATCACCGACGGATAGGTGGTGATGATGTCCATCCCGTATTCCCGCCGCAGCCGCTCCTGAATGATCTCCATGTGCAGCAGCCCGAGAAAGCCGCACCGGAACCCGAAACCCAGCGCCGCCGAACTCTCCGCCTGATAGACAAACGCCGCATCGTTGAGCTGCAGCTTGGCCATGCTCGCCTTGAGCTGATCGTAATCCGCGGTGTCGATCGGATAAATGCCGCTGAACACCATCGGCCGCACCTCGCGAAAACCGGCAAGCGGTTCGGCGCGCCGATCGGCGAGGTCGGTCATCGTATCTCCGATCCGGGTGTCAGAGGGACTTTTGAGGTTGGGAATCACATAACCGACACTGCCGGGACCGAGTTCCGCGTCCGCCTTCATGCCCGGACTGAAGAAACCGACCTCCTTGACCTCGCTCTCAATGCCGTTGCTGAAAAGACGAATCCGCGAACCACGCCGGAACACCCCCTTGCGCACCCGCACAAAATTCACCACCCCACGATACGCATCGTACTGGGAGTCGAAAATCAACGCCGCGCTGCCGGGTTCAGCCGGAAGTTCCGGCGGCGGCACCCGGCTGATCACCGCATTCAGCAGCTCACGAACCCCTTCCCCGGTCTTGCCACTCACCAGAAACGCCTCGTCGCGCGGCAGCGCCAGAATCTCCTCCATCTGTTCGTAACAGAGATCGAGATTGGCCGCAGGCAGGTCGATCTTGTTGATCGCCGGAATCACCTTCAGATTCTGCCGGAACGCCAGATTCACATTTGCCACCGTCTGCGCCTGCACCCCCTGGGTAGCGTCGATCAGCAGAATCGCCCCCTCGCAGGCGCTGAGACTGCGGCTGACCTCATAGTTGAAGTCAACATGACCGGGAGTGTCGATAAGATTGAGTTCATAGGTTTTTCCGTCACCGGGATCGTAGTTCATGCGCACCGGGTGGGATTTGATGGTGATACCCCGTTCACGTTCGAGATCCATCCCGTCAAGCAGCTGGTCGGTGAGATCCCGCGCCGCCACGGTGCCGGTCAGCTCCAGCATCCGGTCGGCCAGCGTCGACTTGCCGTGATCGATGTGGGCGATAATACAGAAATTTCTGATCAGTTCAAGTTGTGCCATTTTATCCTGCTCCGGAGTTGTTCCGGAAATTCATGTCGTCACTTTGCCGCTCCCGGAGAAACCACCGACTCGCGGGTAACCAATTCGCCGCGGATTTTGATGGTGACGAAATCATCTCCCATCCCGTTGCGTACCCGTTCGAGCAGCAGTTCCGCGGCTTTGCGTCCCATCACCGCCGCGTGCTGCCGGATCGAATCAAGTCTCGGCGTCACGTGTTCGCAGATCTCCCCGTCGTCAACACCGATCACCCCGATCTCACCGGGTACCGCGACGCCATTCTCCCGGAAGAAATTCATCATCTTCACCGCGTCGGCATCGTTGGTGCCGAATACGCCCCGGACTCCCCGGAATTCGTCAAGCAGCTCCACCGGATATGTAACCGGCAGCTGATCCGAACTGATGACCCGCGGCTCCGGAACCCCGGCTTCCCGGCAGAAATCGCTGAAGCCGAGCACCCGTTCGGAGACTGCGTAGGTGGCAAGCGAATCACCGACGACCGCGCAGGGGAACTTTTCGGCCGAAATCAACCGTTCGGCGGCCAGCCGCCCGATCTGATAGTTGTCGGAGGAGACGAAATCAAAGCCGCCGTGATCGGTGCCCGGATTGTTGAAGTACACCACCGGAATCCCGCTCGAACGCAGTTCCGGTTCCAGATTCAGCCCCGAACCGGAATTGATGATCAATCCCGCCACCCCCTGGCGCAACAACTGCCGGATCAGCGTCAGCTCCTCCTCCTTGCGTTCACGCCCGTGCAACTGTGCCCGGGGATAGACCACCACCGGTACGCAGTCGGCGGCAAAAAAGACCTCGCGAATCGCATTCTCGGCGTCGGAAATGAAGTTCGCAAACAGCGTCCCGCTATTCGGGGAGAGCACCCCGAGCAACCGCCCGGACGAACGGGACCTCCGCTCCCGCACGTAGGTGCCCGAACCCACCCGGCTCACCAGCACCCCTTCGCTCGCCAGCATCGCCACCGCCCGCTGCACCGTCGGCACACTGGTATCGCACTCCCGCGCCAGCGCCCGGAAAGTGGGCAGCCGACCGCCCGGAGCAATGCCGCCCTGGGAGATCAGCCGGAGAATATGCAGACGAACTTCACTGCAGGTCATGCGCCGTCACCCCGTTCGCACTCCTCACTTCGCCGGAGGAGTGATCCGGTCGAAACCGGTCAACGGACGTAGCACCTCCGGAATGACCACACTGCCGTCCGGTTCCTGGAAGTTCTCCAGTATCGCAATCAACATCCGGTCGGTGGCCGCGGTCGCACTGATCGTGTGCACGAAATCCCGTTTGTCGCCATCCTTGTAGCGGATGTTCAGACGGCGGGACTGGAAGCTGGTCAGATTGGTATTGCTGGTGACTTCGCGATAGCAGTTGAAGCCGGGCATCCACGCCTCGATGTCATATTTCTTGTAACCGGGAGCTCCGAGGTCGCCGACGCAGACATTGACCACATGATAGGGCAGCCCGAGCTTCTGAAGAATCGCCTCCTCGTGTTCGAGGCAGAATTCATG
>CAKUKT010000211.1 GCA_934663655.1 uncultured Victivallaceae bacterium | reverse complement strand
GTGCTCTTTGATCTCGGGTTGGTTTCCACCAAGGAACCCTTCATGAAGCTGGTCAATCAGGGGATGATTCTCGGGATCTCCTACAAGGATAAGCGCGGAGCCCTGGTTCCGACCGATCAGGTGGAAATCACTCCCGACGGTCCGGTGCGCAAGAGCGACGGCGAAGCGCTGGTCGAATTTCCGGCCAAGATGTCCAAGAGTCTGCGCAATGTCGTCAATCCCGACGATGTGATCCGCGATTACGGCGCCGACAGCATGCGCCTCTACGAGATGTTCATGGGACCGCTGGAAGCTACCAAACCGTGGAACACCACCGGGGTGGAAGGCGTCTTCCGTTTTCTCAAGCGCGCTCACCGGGTGATTTCCGACACCCCGGTCATTGATGCGGCACCGAACCGGGAACTGGCGCGGACATTTCACGCGACCATCAAGAAGGTCACCTCCGATCTCGATAGTTTCGGCTTCAACACCGCGATCAGCGCGCTGATGGTGTGCCTCAACGAGATGGCGAAACTCCGGGAAATGCCCCGCCAGGCGGCTGAAAACTTCACGCTGCTGCTGGCGCCCTTTGCGCCGCACCTCGCCGAGGAGTTATGGGAGGGACTCGGTCACCACCAGAGCCTCGCCTTTGAGCCCTGGCCGGAATATGATGAAAAACAGCTCGCCGTTGACGAAATCGAACTGCTCGTCCAGGTACTCGGGAAACCCCGGGCGCGCTTGATGATTCCCGCCAACGCCGACCAGCCGACCGCGGAAAAACTCGCGCTGGCCGACCCGACCGTCGTTGAAGCGCTGGCCGGCCGTCAGGTGGTCAAGGTGATCTACGTGCCGGGACGGCTGATGAACATCGTGGTCAAATAAATCCAACTACAATACGGGAGACGAAATGGTGAAAAAATTTTTTCTGCTGCTTTTCGCCGCCGGATTGCTGAGTGTCGGCACCGGTTGTGTCAACGAAGTGCTGTACAACGGAATGTACCGCAATTCCTCGCCGTCGCGCGATGATTACGCGGTGGTCTACAACGATCTGATCTTTCTGCACGTGAAGGCGCCCGATACTATTCCCGGCGCCTCGGCATACTGGGAGTGGGCCGGCAATTATTCGATCAACAGCGCCGACGGCAGTATTGAGTTCGACATGGACAAGGAGACCCGGGATCGCTGGAATTTCTCGTACAATTTTCTCCGTCAACCCGGCAAGCTCATCATCAACGATCTCGCCAACAATACCGGGATCGAATTACGTTACGTGACGCCGAAACTCCGTTCCAGCAGCGGTGCGCCGCGGCCGGTGAGCACTTCCGGGGTCAATCCGGAATACAAGAGTTTCGACACCCCGTAACCCGGGAAGAGGAGAAAACCCGGGAGAGGAGAGAAGGTGAAATGGGGAATAGTCCCGGGGTTCCCCATTCCCGTACAACCACCAATGTCCGGAGTTGATTCCGGCGGGGAATCGTTATGGATCATTCAAAAATTGTGGAAGTGCTGATCGATCTGGGTTCGGTGCTTTTTGTCTTCATCGCGATCGGATTCTGCATTTTCATCCATGAATTCGGCCATTTCGTCGCCGCCAAAATGCGCGGTCTGCACGTGGACGCTTTTGCGCTCGGCTTCCGTCCGTTCTGGCGGAAAAAGTACAAGGGAGTGGAGTATCGCCTCGGTTATCTGCCTTTCGGCGGCTACTGCGAAATTCCCCAGGTCGACGCCACCGCGGAAATTCCCAAGAGCGCCGACGGTACCGAACTCCCCCGCGCCAAACCGCTGGATCGGATTATTACAGCGCTTTTCGGACCGCTTTTCAATATCATTTCCGGGCTGTTGCTCGCATGTATCATCTGGATTCACGGCATGCCCCAGGATTCGCCGAGGATGCGTGAGATTCAGGTGCTGGAGGTGGAAGCTGAAAGTCCGGAATATCTGGCCGGACTCCGTCCGGGCGACCGGATCGTTAAAATCAACGGCGAATCCTTTTTCGACACCTGGTCCGAATTTGTCAAGAGGATTCTTTTCACCATCGGCGAAGTGAAACTGACCGTCGAACGTGACGGCAAACTGCTCCAGATCAGCTATCTGCCGCAGGTGAACCCCAACGCGCCCGGCGCACTCAAAACCGAGAGAATGGCCTGGCCGTTTTTCCGTCCGCTGATCCCGATTGAAATGATGCCGCGGCCGGGATCGCCGGCGGCAAAAGCCGGTATCACCCCCGGGGACTACCTGATTTCGGTGAATGGAGAACCGGTAACTGATCTGGTTGACTTCCAGCTGGCGCTCAACCAGACGCTCGGAAAACCAGTGAAGCTCACTCTCCGGCGCGGTGACCAGACGGTCGATGTCGAACTTTCGGCGATACCGGTTCCCGGCACTCCGGAGGAGAGCTGCGTCTACCAGGCCGGTTTCACCTTTAATCCGATGGAAAAGGAGCTCAAGGTACTTGCGGTTAACCCGGATTATCCGGCGGCAAAAGCCGGCATTCTCGTCGGCGACGTAATCACCGACGTCTCCGGCGAAGCAATAGACAACCCGCTGAAATTCAGCGAAATACTGCAGAAATTCAAATCAGAACCCGTCGAACTCACGATCCGGCGCGACGGCAAAACCGAAAAGCTCACCTTGTCCGCGGTCAAGGTCATTCCGCTCACCATCGGGGTGGATTTCGCCATCTACGACCATCCCAACCCGTTCCAGCAGTTCCTCTCGACCATCGAACTGAGTTACAAATCGCTGCGGGGGATTCTGGTTTCCGCCGCCAACCGGCTGCATCTGACCAGTCAGCAGAGCACGATCAACTCTTCGCACATGTCCGGCCCCCTCGGGATGGGACTGGTGCTTTTCAACATGGTGCAGTCGTCGTTTATTCTCGCCGTCTATTTCGTGGTGGTGATATCGTTCGCGCTGGCGATCTTCAACCTGCTGCCGTTTCCGGTGCTCGACGGCGGCCATATCCTCTTCGGGGTGATCGAAATCATCATCCGCGGACCGGTACCGCAGGTCATCATCAAATACCTGAGCGCGGTTTTCGTTGCCCTGTTGATCTCGTTGATGCTCTATGTGACCTTTTTCGACGGGCGCCGGATCTACTTCCAGTTCTTCCCGGAAAAACCGGCCGAAACCACCGCCGGTGCGCCTGACACGCCGGTAAACGCAACCCCTGCCAACGGAGCGAACCATGATCCAGCGTCGGAACAGCCGTAAAATCCGGGTCGGCGCCGTCGAAGTCGGCGGCGGAGCTCCGGTATCAGTTCAGTCGATGACCAATACCGACACCCGCGACGTCGCGGCCACCCTCGCCCAAATTGTACGGTTGATGAAAGCCGGGTGTGATATTGTCCGGGTGGCGGTGGATGACCGGGAGACGGCGGCGGCACTCGCGGAAATTACCGAGATTTCTCCGCTGCCGGTGATCGCGGACATTCAATTTGACCACACGATGGCGATCGCCGCCATTCAGAGCCACGCGGCGGGAATCCGGCTTAATCCGGGTTTTCTGCATTCAGAATGCGATTTACGTCCGCTGGCCCGCGCGGTGATCGACAGCGGGGTTCCGGTTCGTATCGGCGCAAATTCCGGCAGCGTCAGACCGGAACTGGTTCGCGCCGCCCTGGAAAAAGGTATGGATCCCGACTCGGCGATGGCCGAAGCGCTGGTCTCATCCGCACTGGAAAATTGTGAAAAACTCGAAAAACTCGGCATCCATGATATCAAGGTGGCGGTTAAAGCTCCCGGCGTACCGGTTTGCGTGAAGGCGACACGACTGCTCGCCGAGCGTACGGATTATCCTCTCCACCTCGGGGTTACCGAGGCGGGCATTCCCTCGCGCGGCATCGTCAAATCGGCGGTCGGCATCGGTTCGCTGCTGCTCGACGGCATCGGCGACACCATCCGGGTAAGCCTTACCGCGCCGCCGGAGGAAGAGGCGATGGCCGGAGTGAGAATTCTGGAAGCGGTCGGCATGCGTGACGCCATGCCGGAAATCATTTCGTGTCCGACCTGCGGACGAACTGAATTTGACCTGGTGGGTCTGGCCAACCGGGTTGAAGATCTTGTGGCCGATATCAAGGCCTCGGGAAAAAATATCAAACTCAAAAAGATCGCGGTCATGGGATGTCCGGTGAATGGACCGGGCGAAGCGCGTTCCGCCGATCTCGGAATCGCCGGCAGCCGTACCGGAAAGGTGGTGATCTTCCGCCGCGGCGAGGTTGTCGGCGCCTACAATGCCGACGAAGGATTCGAGTACTTCCGGCTGGAAATACTCAAATCCTGCGAGTGATTCCTGAAAAATCGTTCACCGGGGATGCCGGAAGGCGGTAAAACCTCTTATGGTGCGGCAACCCCACAGGAGGAGAAGTTGATGAAAAAGGTTATAATGGTTCTTGCTCCCGGCTTCGAAGAGCTCGAAGCGGTCGCGGTTGCGGATCTGCTCCGCAGAATCGGTGTTGAACTGACGCTCGCCGGTTTGGGCGGCCGGGAGATCACCGGGGCACACAAGATGACGTTGACGGCCGATGTTGAGCTGTCCATGGATATGGGCGGGTTCGACGCAGTGGTGCTGCCCGGCGGCATGCCCGGGGCGGCCAATCTGCTGGCCTCCGATGCGGTCGAAAAGCTGCTGCGCGACACCGCAAAATCGGGCGGCATCACCGCGGCGATCTGCGCGGCGCCGATGGTGCTGAGCCGGGCCGGTCTGCTCACTGGAAAACGTTTCACGATCTATCCCGGATTTGAAACCAGGCTCAACCCGGGCGAACACCCGACGGGAGCGATGGCGGAACGCGACGGCAATGTCGTCACCGGCAAAGGTCCCGGAGCGGTCTTCGCCTTCGGCGGCGAAGTTGCGGCGGCACTCGGGCTGGAGCGTGAGTTTGCCGAAATCCGCGAGGGAATGTTCTTCTGATGAGCTGTTTTGAATTGCGGCGCCGCGATCCGGCTACCCGGGCGCGGCGGGGAGTGCTGCACACCCGCAGAGGCGATATCGAAACCCCGGTGTTCATGCCGGTCGGAACCCGCGGCAGCGTCAAGG
>CAKUKT010000210.1 GCA_934663655.1 uncultured Victivallaceae bacterium | reverse complement strand
CCTGTATACTGAATTAAGAAATATGCATAAACTAACCTTTGATCATAAAAATTATTATCTCGACGGCCAAAAATGCTATCTCAACAGCGGGGAATTTCACTATTTCCGCGTTCCGCGTGAAGAGTGGAGCCGTCGGATGAAACTGCTGCGTGAATCCGGCGCCAACGCACTGGCCACCTATATTCCCTGGCGGGTGCATGAGCCGGTCGAAGGGCAGTTCCGGGTCGACTGCGGCGATGGAATCACCGACCTCTCGGCCTTTCTCGAATGCGCCGCCGCCGAGGGACTGCTGGTAATTGCCCGGCCCGGCCCCTATGTCTACTCTGAAATGGTGGCGGGGGGACTGCCCGACTGGCTGCTGGCGAACCACCCGGAAATCATGGCGGTTGGACGCGATGGGAAACCGTTGAATAATTTTTCAATCTCCTATCAGCATCCGGTTTTTCTGAAATATGCGCGTCGTTTTTTCGACTTCATTCTGCCGGTGGTGGCCCGTCATCAGGTCGACAACGGGGGGTCGGTGGGGGTGTTTCAACTCGACAACGAACTCATGGGTATTCACTTCTGGTTTGGCGATATGGATTTCAACCCGGAGACGATGGGGTTCGGCAACGCCGACGGACGTTACGCGAAGTTTCTCGCCTCCCGGCATGGTTCGGTCGCCCGGGTCAACGAACTCTACCATACCAGCTGCGGAAGTTTCGCCGACTTTACCCCCGCGCTTGAACCTGCTTCCGGCATCGAAAAAATCCGCTGGAACCGTGACTATTACGATTTCTACCTTGACGCCGCGGTCGATTACCTCGAAACTCTCGCCGACTGGTCACGTAAACTCGGTATCACCGTGCCCTTCTGCCATAACTCCGCCGGACCGGCGATGGACGCGTTGTTCCGCAAAGCCAAACAGCGCTTCGGAGATAAGCTGTTGCTCGGCAGCGACCACTATTATATGCTCAGTCAGAGCTGGGCCCAGAACAACCCCACCCCGCAATTCATGGCCAATTGCCACAGTTCGCTGGAAATAATGCGCATTCTCGGGAATCCTCCGTCGGTTTTTGAATTTCAGTACGGGAATATTGCCGACTGGCCGGCGGTTTCTCCGGAGGATCTGGAAGCATCACTGATGTTTCACATCGGCATGGGAATGCGTGGCCACAACGGTTATATTTTCACCGGCGGTCCCAATCCTCCCGGAGACGGCTGGACCGGTGCGGTCTATGATTACGGCGCTCCGATTGCCGCGGACGGTCGGCCCCGTCCCACTTACGATGCGCTCAAACGGGTCGGTGCATTCCTGGCGGCTCATCCGGAGTTCGTCGACGATGAACCGGATTATGATTTCCGGATCCTCGCCCCGTGGGATGTGCTCAACCGCAATGACGGGAGTGCCGGTGCTCCGACGCCGGAGTGTGCCGGTACCGGGGAACTTAAAAATGATTTCACGCGCGGCCTCATCTCCGTCAGCTTTGCGGCAGGACTTCAGGATCATTTCGTCGATCCGGACGACGACGGCTGGACCGGAGACTTCTCCTCGCCGCTGGTGGTCAGTTGTTCGGGTGTGATGGAGAAAAAACTTCAGCAGAAACTCGTACGGTTCCTCCGCGACGGCGGCCGGGTGCTGCTCACCCCCTGCATTCCGTCGCTGGATGAAAACTTCGAACCCTGCGCACTGCTCTCGGAAGCGCTCAACGGCGCGGTTAACGGAGCGAAATTCTCCAGCAGGGATTCGTATCGCACCTATTCGATACTCGGGATTTCCCCATTGTTCGGATCCCGGCTCTCGTTTCCGGCGACGCCTCCCTCCGGTGGGGAAATTCTCGGCACAACCACGGTTGACGGTCAGTGTGTCGCTTTCGAAACAACCGTCGGCCGGGGGCAGCTGATCTGGCTCGGGATGGGCTTCCAGCTGGAGATGAATGAACACATTCTGATCTGGAGGCGGCTGCTTGAACGGCTCGGCTGTGAACCTCGCTGGAGCTGCGACAACTCCTGGCTGATGGCGACACGCCGCCGGACCTCGCGCGGAACGGCAATATTTGTCGCCAATCTGGGAACATCGCGTCAGAGCGCCTCGGCCTCCTACCGGGATGGCTCGGGTGTGCTCCACAACTTCCCGGATCTGGAACTGGTCCCGATGGAAGTTCGCGTTCTTTTTGTTGACAACCGCTGAATGCGATGAACCGGTTCTGTAACTGCAGAGAAATTCACGAACGGCCATGGTGTCCCGGAGTACTCCGGGACGGCCTGACCGATTTTCTGAGTTTTTTTGTCATCTATTCCGGAGTGTATCGTCCAACGCAGCGACTGCTTGCCCGGGTGCTGACGGTGTCATCCGCTGCCGCCACGCCGCAAGTCGTGGAACTGTGCGCAGGCGGCGGTCTCTATTCCGCCCGGATGCTCGAAGATCTGCGCGCGGTTCCGGAACTTTCCGGCACCGGCTGGCTGCTGACCGACCTCTACCCGAGTCGCAATTGGCATGAAGCAGAAAAAGTCTCTGACGGCGCCATCTCGGGATATTCCGCCACCTGCCCCGCCGGGGAAGCGCTGCAGAGGTTTGACGGCGTGTTCGTGATGTTTTCGGCGCTTCACCACTTCCCGGAAGCGGAACTTGCCGAATTGCTGCATGCCGCCGCGGAACATCGACGTACCGTACTTTTTTTCGATTATTCCCGCCGAACCCATCCATTGCTGGAGATTCCGGCGTTGCTGCTGTCACCGCTGCTGATGTGGCTGCTGGGCTGGCTGGTCCGTCCCTTCTCCTGGAAACGGCTGGCGTTCACCTATCTCTGTCCGGTACTGCCGATGATGTTTTTTATTGACGGGGCTTTGTCGCGCCTGCGCTCCTATACCACCGCTGAACTTGAACAGCTTTCCTCCCGGAGCCTTCCCGGAGATTATCACTTTGAGGCTGCCGCGTTGAAAACCCTCGGCGGCATCGCTGAAGTGCATACCTTGATCATCTCTCCTGATGAGTCGGTTTTTCCGATCAGAGAGAAGTGATCCCGTGGCTCCCCCGGCTCCCGTGCCGCACGGATTGCTCCGCTGCCGGGATACGAGAGTTCCCTTCGTCCCCCCCCCAAAAAAACAGGAACCATTGTTCCTCAGAACAGCGGTTCCCGATCAAAGGCAACGGTTGCCGACGGCTTATTTGCGGTCGGCCTCCGGGATATATTCCGGCAGGCGCTTTTCGGCAAAAACCGGTTCCAGCCGGGCGAAACGCTGACGCCCGTTGACGAGCGGCACCCCGGGAAAATCTTCGCCGATCAGCGGCCGCACGTAAGCGATGAAATCATCGGTAACGTCGGCTTTGTCGGCGCTGATCCAGGCTGCCGGGAAGGTACGTTCGGAATTGGCCACCAGTTCCAACGGCGCCCGGTCATAGCGAACCTGGTAAATCATTCCCGGCTCCCGAAGAATCGTGGACATGAAACCATTCTCGCCGTTGACCGCGAGCAGCACCGCCTTTTGGCCGACACGATAGGCCTCGTCGAGATCGACGGTTGAGGCGTAAATCGCCGTGGCGCGCTGATCGGTACCGAAGGTTTGGCCCCGCGCTGAACCGCGCGCCGGCAATCCGTGGTCATTGAGGTAGTTGACCAGCGCCTGCTGCACCGTGGTCTTGCTGGCTCCGAAACTTGCGTGCCCGAAGCTGTCCCGCGCAAAACCGAGATCCCCGACATCACAACCTTCGCTGACGACAACGACCGCCCGGCCGCGCGCCTTGACCTCCGCGTTGATCCGTTCGGCCATCTCCGGCATCGACAGTCCGGCTTCGGCGAGGAAGATCAGCAGCGGCGTCTCGCGGTTGGGATCTGCCAAACGTGCCGCCGCCGGGATATAGCCGATCTTACGCCCCATCGCCTGGAGCACCAACACCGGATCGGCCGGCGAGGAACCGCGGTTCTCCTCCTCGGCATTCTGCACGATCATCTGCCAGTAACGGGCAACACTGCCGTAGCCGGGGGTATGGTCGATCAGCTTGAATTCGCTGTCGCCGACATCATTGTCGATCGTCTTGGGCACGCCGATGCCGACCACATCCAGGCCGCGCTGGCGGGCCAGCGTCGCCACCTTGTTGGCGGTGTCCATCGAATCATTTCCGCCGTTGTAGAGGAAATAGCCGATGTCGTGCGCCTTGAGTACCGCGACAATCCGGTCGAAATCCTCGAGCTGCTTTGCCTTCACCTTGTAACGGCAGGTTCCGATGGCTCCGGCCGCGGGAGTATTGCGCAGCAGGGCGATCTCCTCCTCCTTCTGGACGGAGAGGTCGAGAAGTTCCTCTTTGAGAACCCCTTCAATGCCATGAAACCCGGCATAGATCTTGCCGATTTTATCCGGAAACGCGCGGGCGGCTTCGACCACACCGCGCAACGAACTGTTGATGACCGGCGACGGACCGCCGGACTGGGCAATTAAAAGATTTTTCATTGCTCCTCCTGATGACGGAATTTTTCCTTGAGCGCCCAGAGACCGAGCGCCGGGTTGCTGATGTAAAACACCTCCTCACCGTCGACGATGTTGCGGCCGTCGATCAGTTTGTCCGGGGAATATTTGCGCATCATTGCGTCGAGATCGCCGTAGTTGAAGCCGACGGAACGGATCTCTTCTTCGCTCAACGCCGGTCCGGGACAGTAGGTGATGGTAAATCTGCCCTCGCTCGACCCGTGGATCAGGTGCGCTGCGGCGCCGAGATTGTCCCGCAGTTCGCGATTCTGTTTCACCGCCTCCAGAGTGGCCGGGGTTCCCTTATAACCGTAACGGCGGATCAACCGGTCGATCTCCCGGTCTTCACCGAACTCCCGCAATCCCGGCGCCAATATGATCAACTCGCCGTCGTCGGCGATCGCCATCCGCGTCCGGTAAACCGATTTGTTGCCGAGCCAGGTGCTCTTGAATTCCTCGGGATCGAGATAGACCACCACCTTTTTCAACGGTTCATCGAGCAGCAGCAGGTTGCAATCCACACTCAACGCCGACGCACGATTGAAAACCTCCTCCCCGCTGCCGGAGAAAAAGCCGCGCATCTCCATGC
>CAKUKT010000209.1 GCA_934663655.1 uncultured Victivallaceae bacterium | reverse complement strand
GCATGACGTCCGCAACTTCGTCCGCCGCTGCACCCAACCGACAGTAATCGGTTGGGACCCGAGCAGCGCCGGACTCCAAACGCCCTCCGCTCCATTCGCGCCAGCGGCGCTCACTCCGCGTAGGGTTAGTTGGGGGATTCGTGTCGTTGGCGACATGCTTTGCCTCCGGGGCTCCAGCTCGCACGGATTACTATACTCGGGATCACCTCGTCGCCTTTCTTGTCCAACTTGTCCGCGCTAAAACCGTCATTTGGTTGACAAGGTTTGCGAATAATAGCATCACATCAGGAACTGCCGGAAAACTCCGAAGCGGTTGCGGAAGAATATCCGCTTGACCGTGTTGATTGAGGATGCTATATTATCTGGGATAGGTGGACAGGATAATTCGTCACATTACTGGTGCCTTAAATGAGTAAAACCGAACTCAACGGCTTCACTGGACACGAAATACCGGGTTTTCAGCTGTTGCGGGAAATCGGTCAGGGCAGCAACGGAATTGTTTATCTGGCTAAACAGCTGCTGCTCGACCGGGAAGTCGCCTGTAAAATTCTGCTGCCCGAATATTCCTCTTCTCCAGAATATATTAAATGTTTTGTGCATGAAGCGCGGTTGGTGGCCAGATTGGAACATCCCAACATCGTTCAAGCGCTTGATGTCGGTTCGACTGCGACCGGAATCAGTTACTTCGTCATGGAGTATGTCCCGGGAAGAAGCCTTGAGGAAATCCGACTTGAAGAACCGGAACGACTCACTCCGGAATTTCTGCTGGATACATTCATTTCCCTTGCCGATGCCTTGGACTACGCCTGGAAATTTCACAGCATTACCCATGGCGATATCAAACCGGGAAACTTGCTGATTCGAGACGCGGACGATGTTCTGAAACTTGCAGATTTGGGATTGGCGCGAATCAACGGTGCAACCCCGTCCGGAGAGATAATGGCAACCCCGCTTTACGTCGCACCGGAGGTAATCCGTGGCGAACGCGGAGGCGTATCCAGTGATATTTACAGTTTCGGGGTGATGTTTTACGAATTGCTGTCCGGACGCCCCCCATTTCGAGGCGATATCGACATGCTGCTTGAACAACACCAGTTCTGCAAACCCGATCCCATGATCGTCTACAATCCGGATATTGAACACGATATATCGCTTTTCGCAGATCGCCTGCTCGCCAAAAGCCCCGAGGAACGGCCCAAAAACTGGTCTGATATCAAGAACTTTCTGATTGAGGTCCGCCGTCGTCGTCGTTCTCCACGGGCGGTTAATCCGCGTGTGCGGAAAAAACTTGACATGCTGGCCTCCGGCACCCCGAAGCCGGCCAGTGGCGCAGGAGTTCTGCCGCTGATGATTACGGCAACGGTAGTGATCCTGGCGCTGTTGGGATTAGTACTCTTCTGGCTGCTGGTAAATACTCACTGATTTTGGAAAATAATTTACAAGTATATCAACAATTAACCTTGTAATTTTGAAAAATTATGATATGTTTTGAGGATATGATCTGATCGGGTATAATGATAGAAAGGAATCCTCAATATGAATACCTATGTTCAGCGGATCCTGGCCCATCTACAAGAGCGCCATGGCCACGAAACCGAGTTTATCCAAAGTGTCACCGAGGTACTCTCATCTCTCTCCCTCCTCCTCGATTCTCAGCCGAAATATGAGAAAAACAAAATCCTCGAACGCATCACGGTTCCCGAACGCGTAATTATCTTTCAGGTGCCCTGGATCGACGATGCCGGCGAAATTCAAGTCAACGTCGGTTATCGGGTACAGTTCAACAGCGCCATCGGCCCCTACAAGGGCGGCCTGCGGTTCCACCCCTCCGTCAATCTCGGAATCCTGAAATTCCTCGGGTTTGAGCAGATCTTCAAAAACAGCCTTACTTCGTTGCCGATGGGCGGCGGCAAAGGCGGATCCAATTTTGATCCCAAAGGCAAGAGCGACCGTGAAGTCATGACCTTCTGCCAGAGCTTCATGCGGGAACTCTACCGTCACATCGGCGCTTCAACCGACGTACCCGCCGGAGATATCGGCGTCGGCAGCCGCGAAATCGGTTACCTTTTCGGACAATACAAGAAAATCGTCAACTCCTATGACAGCGTACTCACCGGCAAGGGCGTCAACTGGGGCGGAAGTTTAATTCGTCCGGAAGCTACCGGTTATGGTTGCGTATACTTCGCTGCGGAAATGCTCAAAACCCGCAACGAGGAGATCTCCGGCAAAAAGGTTCTCATTTCCGGATCCGGTAACGTGGCTCAGTATGCGGCCAAAAAGTGCATGCATCTGGGCGGTAAAGTGATTTCACTCGCTTTCGTCATGGAACTCAAAAATGTCCGCCGTGGACGCATCCGCGAGTACGCCGATCGCTTCCCGCGGGCAACTTTCCATGCAAATGCCCCCCGGCCTTGGCAGCTGGCGCAATGCGATCTGGCACTCCCCTGCGCCACCCAGAACGAACTCAACCTCGACGACGCCAAGGCGTTGGTCAGTGGCGGCTGCGTGGCGGTCTGCGAAGGCGCCAATATGCCCACCACGCTGGAAGCAACCGAATTTCTCAAGAAAAACAAAGTGCTGTTTGCTCCCGGCAAAGCCTCCAACGCCGGCGGCGTCGCCACCAGCGGACTGGAAATGAGCCAGAACGCAATCCGCATGAACTGGGCCAGTGGCGAAGTCGATTCCCGCCTGCACGGCATTATGGTCAACATCCACAATATCGCCCGCGCCGCCGCGGCTGAATTCGGCGACCCCGACGATTACGTGATGGGCGCCAATATCGCCGGCTTCCGCAAGGTCGCCGACGCGATGATCGACCTCGGGATCTGATCATTCACGGCAAGCCGGAATTTTCAACATTAACGACACCGTCGGCACGGATTCAACTTCTCCGTGCCGACGGTGTTTTGCTGTACTGGTTGAACGCAACAAGTTCTCGCCCCTACCCGGCAACATATTACTCAATCGCATCATTCGGGGACATTCCTTCTCCACAGTACCGTATTCATACCCGAAGAAAACTTTTACCTCACTCCACAATTTGCGTTGTTTGTCCTTCCTTCCTCAAAAAAATATAAAAAAAACGGACTCCCGTATCAAACGGGATTCCGGTAAAATCAGATATCATCTCATTCAATACGCGTGAAATATTCGCTCATGACCCGGGAGACACCGGAGGAGCCGTGATGCCGAGCACCGACAGATCCGCGAAGATCACATAGATCGCCGCCACCGCCAGCAATAACAATACCCCGGCAAGCCAGACATGTCTCCATGGGGTAAGCTCCACCTCCCCGGAATACTGCTGAACCCACTTCTCACGAGTTGGACAGACCAGCCCGTAAATATACATAAAGGCAAGCAGCAGCAGAAAAACCACTCCAAGAAAATGATAGTTGCCTCCCCAGGCATTGACTACATCCCACCCCAACCTGGGAAACAGAAAATAACCGCACGTGATGAACACCACTCCACCGATCAATGCGATCTTGGCAGCCGCTGAAGGGACCCGTCGACCGAGCAAGCCCATCAATACAACCGAGAAAATTGGAATGAAGTAGATGCCGTTCATCGTCTGCAAATAGGTGAAAATACTGGTCTGACCGGCCAGCAGCGGTGCGGTGAACATCGCAATCAACGCAATCACCACGCCGAAGTATTTACCGGAACGCACCACCTCCGCATCACTGGCCGACGGTTTCCACAAGGATTTGTAAATACCAAGACAGAAAAGCGTACACGTACTGTTGAGCGCGGAATTGAAACTCGAAAGAATAGCACCAACCATTACCGCCATGAAAAACCCGGTCAACGGCGCCGGTAATACTGTCCTCACCAAGGTGCCATAAGCGTCTACCGGCTTCAACCCCGGAATCGGACTCTGCAACACAAAGAGATAGTAGGCCATAATACCGGGAAGAACCAGGTAAAGCGGACCGAAAAGCTTGAGCAGCGCACAGAGCAGAACCCCTTTCTGGCCCTCGGCAAGATTGCGCGCCGCAAGCGTACGCTGAATAATTTGCTGATTGGTACACCAGTAGAAAAGGTTTATCACCAATACCCCGGTGAAAATCGATCCAAACGGCACCGGAGCATCTGCCCCTCCGATTGAGTTGAAACGTTCTGGAATCGTCTCCGACAACGCCGTAATACCACCAACAACCCCACCGTCTCCTCCAATAAGCTGGAGCCCGAAAATTGTAATCAACAATCCTCCAGTCAGAAGACCAATACCATTGAGAGTATCCGATACAACCACCGAACGCAGACCGCCGAAAAGAGCATACGCAGCTCCAACCAGTCCAACAAACCAGACCATTATCCACAGAATTACCGTATCGGATTCAATGCCGGTGAGCTTACCAAGATCAAGGATCCCCGCTAAACCGGACGCACCAGTATAAAGCACAATCGGTAACAGAATCGTTGCATAAGCAGCCAGAAAAATCAAATTACAGATCACCTGCGTCTGACGATCAAATCGTAATTCCAGCAACTGCGGAATCGTCGTAATGCCGCTCTTCAGAAAACGGGGAAGAAAAAACCACGCCATAACCACCAGCGCGACTACCGCCATTACTTCCCAGACCATCACCGACAAACCGGCAATGAAAGCATCACCGTTCAAACCAACCAGTTGCTCTGTGGAAAGATTCGTCAACAACAGCGATCCGGCAATCAGCGGAAAGGTGAGGTTGCGACCGGCAAGGAAAAAACCCTGCTCGGAAGAAACATCTTCACGCCTCGTCAACAACCACGTTATGAATGCTACCAGGGCTGTGAAAAAAACAAAAGATCCCAGAGTAATGAATGTCATCTTCGGTAATGCACTCCAGTTTGGTTTAATAATATGACAACCCGTCCGGAAATTTCACACTGAAAAGGAATATAGCACGGAGCTGCTTTTTTGCAAGCGTCCGCAGGGAAATATTCCCTCCCCCCCCAGTCTTCTCCCCCATGGCTGTATCGGGGTTCCCACCCCAAACCCCGGTCAGGGCTGCCAACATGATACCTGCTTGGGGTTCCCACCCCAAACC
>CAKUKT010000208.1 GCA_934663655.1 uncultured Victivallaceae bacterium | reverse complement strand
GAAGTAGAGCTTGAGATTTCCCCCGCGCGCCGCCGCGTCACGTTCATTCCAGTACGGACCGTTGATCGCAAACTGCATCAGCTGCGGCCCGAGCGCCGAACCTCCGATGCCATTGACCACCAGCGCTTCAAATTTTCCGCCGTCGGGAGCGCAGATCTTGCCGCTCCTCACCTCATCGGCGAACTTCTCAACCTCGGCAAACAACGCGCCGCCGGCGTAAACCGCCCGATCGGTAAAGTGTGTAACTTTGCGTTTTTCGTCGGGATTCTTGATCTTCCCGGCCTCGATATCGGCGATACCGCGCCCGGCGCGCTCAAACAGCGGCGCCATCGCGTCGATCTCCGCCGCCGTAAATTTCATCCCCGCGAAATCAAGCGAAAAACCGCTTGCGCCGTCGGTCAGGGTGTATTCGGCATTGCGTGCGATCCAGTCAGACATTTTCTCTCTCCGGAAATCAATCTTCGAGTTGGTCGGCGATCGAATCATCAATCTCGTAATTCGCCGTCACCATCTGAACATCGTCAAGTTCTTCCATACGTTCGACCAGCCGCAGCACCTGAGCCGCGACCTTGGGATCAGTGATCGCAACGGTCATATCCGGCTTGCGGACCACTTCGGCCTCGTCGGTCGGAATACCCTTCTCCTCAAAAACCTTCGCCAAAGCTTCAAAATCTTCAGGTTCAGCCCAGACTTCAGCGATACCGTCCTCAACCTGAAGATCACTTGCTCCGGCGTCGAGCACGACATCCATGAGCTTGTCCTCGTCAGCCCATTCACCGGAAATCACGAAATGAGCCTGACGGCGGAATATCCGGGAAACCGCACCCGAACCGGCCATGTTGCCGCCGTTGCGGTCAAATACCATCCGCACTTCGCTGATCGAACGGTTGCGGTTGTCGGTCAGACAGTCGACAATCACCGCCACTCCGCCCGCGGCATACCCCTCATAAACGATCTCCTCGAAGACGACGTCACCGAGTTCGCCGACCCCCTTCTTAATCGCCCGGTCGATGTTCGCGTTGGGCATGTTGACCGCTTTGGCACTGGTCAGCGCCGCGCGAAGACGCGGGTTCGCACCGGGATCCGGACCGCCCATCTTCGCGGCAACCATGATCTCCTTGGCGATACGGGAGAAAGCCTTCCCCTTAACTTTATCGGCGGCTTCCTTCTTATGCTTGATATTGGCCCATTTGCTGTGTCCGGACATTTTCTTCTCCTGGGAAAATGGTTAAATCTGTATTTATATAATTTAGCGCGAACCCCGCCGAAAATCAAGCTGTGACAACAATCCCACCATAAAAAAGCGCTTCTCCGGTTTCAGGAGCAGTTCATCCCCTCAACTAAACCGGAAAAACGCAGAAAAACCCCGGCCGCCATGCCGGTTGCGCGCTCAAGCCTCCCTGCCTGTCGATTCATATCGGCGGCAGTGCGATCAGCCTTACGGTTCCCAGATGAAGTCGTTGTCCGACAGCCGTTTGATCGCCAGATGCGGCGTTTTCTGATAGATCGGAAGCACAACCCGGCGCAGAATCTCCGCATCCGCGAGCCGGGAGATGCTGTTCCCGACCACCCCGTAGCGCAGCCCGCCGGCGGCGGCGACGAGATGCTCCATATCCACAAAATAATCGCGTTTCGGAGCATGCCAATGATGTTCGATCTCGTGCCAGCGTCCTTCGTAGTCGCAGATGTAAAGCTTCTGGGTTTCCCGGGTATGCAGCCCGGGCACGCGGGCTTCAATTTCCAGCGCATGCATGCAGGTGTTGCAGGTAAAATTGGTCCCGAAAAAGAGAATGTAACCGCCGTTGCGCATCAACTTGCCGTAAGGAGAACCCGGCGACCACGGCGTATTGACCTCCAGGTGACCGGAAGTGAAAAACTCCGCCCGCGGACCGTACGCCGCCACCGAGTGCACCGGATGCAGACTACGGATCACCCCTGGCCGCTGACGAAACACATTGGAGAGCATTCCCACCGTCGAAGGTGTGTGGCGGACGTCGAAAACCGGTTGTTCCGGATTGACGTTGCCGGATACCGTGGACATGATCAATGTGCCATCCGGCCCGAGAATCTCCAGCAGGGTGTCGATAATTCCATCTGCACCGCCCTCAACCGGACCGACCCGCCTCAGCGCGGAATGCATCAAAAGATTCATTCCGCTTTTGAGACCGAGCGCACACAATTCATTTTTCAGTTGCTGTCTGGAGATCATGGCAATCTGCTTCCCCGGGAAAAAGTTTCATCTCTTAAATCAGCGCGGCAGCGAATCGAGAATCCGCCGCTGACCGCGTACAACATCTTCATCCAGTCGCTCGATCATCGTGAAGTCGCGATGCAGGTGGTCATCCCCGGCGACCTCGCCGCCGGGAACAAATCGCATCCGACTCTGCACCTTGCGGTAATTGTTGACGATATGGATGTCATGTGAAGCCGAAGCGAGCGTTAACGACGCAAGTTCGGAATCCCGGAATCCATCGCCGAGCGCCACCATGATCCGGATCCGGCCCGCCGCCAGGTCGGCGAGCTTCTCCAGACGGTCTCGATCGATCTTCCCGTCCGGAGTGTAACCATAGGTCAGAATCCGGTCGATACCAAGTTCAACCGCCTGCTCCAGCGTCTCCTCCTGACTGCGGACTCCATCAAACGCCCGGTGCAATGTGAAGGTACCTCCCCCGCCGGCAGCGATGATCCGACGCATCCGCGCCATGTCCAGATCGCCGTCGGGCGTCAATATGCCGCACATGATCCCGTCGGCGCCGGCGGCGCGCAGCGTCTCCGCATCGCGTTCCATCGCCGCAAACTCCAGATCGGTGTAGAGCATATCGCCGGCGCGCGGCCGAATCATCGCCACCAGTTCCAGCGTAAGTTCTTCCTGCCGCTTAAGTTCCGCCGCCGTGGCGACAAAACCGACCGATGGTGTCAGCGCTCCCTCCAGCGGGCTGGCATAGAGTTCCACCCGGTCGGCACCGCCGCGACCGGCGGCGCCGACATCTTCCGGCGTCCGGGCGCCGACTTCAAGACAATAGTGTTCCATATCGACCCTCAAATTCCCCAGCCGACCGCGTCGGCCGGCATGCGGAAACCGACATTCGGTGAAAATGTTATCGCCCCGGTCATCGGCGCGTCGGGAGAAACCCCCCGCTTGAACTGCTGCGAAAAGAAACGTCGCAGAAACAATTCCAGACAACGCGAGATCTCCGCCGGAGAGTACGCACCGGCAAAAGCCGCCTCCGCCAACGCCAGCACCTTTTCCGGTTCCGCTCCACCGGTAAGCGTATGAAAGAGGAAGAAGTCATGAAGTTCATACGGGCCGAGCAGTTTCTCCGTCTCATGACCGCTCGATCCGTTCGCACTCGGCGGTACCAGTTCCGGGCTTACCGGCGTGGCGATCACGTCCCGCAGAATCCCGGCCGCCTCACCACCCAGCCGAACCGCTTCCGCCTCCAGAATTACCGGAATCAGGGTCTTGGGTACCGAAGCGTTTACCGAATACATCGCCATCTGATCGCCGTTGAAGGTACACCAGCCGAGCGCCAGTTCCGAAAGATCCCCGGTTCCGACCACCAGACCCCCGCAGCCGTTGGCGATATCCATTAGTATCTGGGTGCGTTCCCGGGCCTGGGTGTTTTCAAAAACCGCATCGATTTGTTCCGGATCGTGTCCGATATCGGCGAAGTGGCGACGACAGGCAGCGGTGATGTCGATCTCCCGCACCTGGGCACCAATCAATTCCGCCAGCCGAACCGCGTTGTTGCGGGTTCGTCCGGTAGTGCCGAAGCCCGGCATGGTCACCGCCAGAATCCTCTGCATCGGCTGTGACAGCAAATCACACACCCGACGGCAGACCAGCAGTGCCAGCGTCGAATCCAGCCCACCCGAAACTCCGAGCACCAGTTGCGCGGCCCGGGTATGTTCGACCCGCTTCGCCAGCGCAGCACTCTGAATTTCCAGCGTCGTGCGCGCAACCTCCACCCGCGCCTCCGGAGTTCCGGGAACAAACGGAGCGGCCGGATTGAACGCATATTCGAAATCGGGAGCTTCCGGAGCCGGATCCAGAACCAGCCGCCCCTCCCCGCCGTCCATTCCGGAAAAGCCAGCCGACTGACGACGACGAAAATCGATACGTTCAAAATCCACATCCGCAAAAATCAGCTGATCACCACGCTGAAACAACCGGTTTTCCGCCGATATTCTCCCCCCGTCGGCAATCAACAGCGCCCCGCTGCAAACCGAATTTTCCGTCGATTCGCCAACCCCGGCGCCCGCAAAAACCTGCGCCGACGCCAAAGTCAGCGAACGCTCACTCAGCTGCGCACGCCGCCACCCGGCCGTCCCGGGAAGTTCCGCCTCCGCCGCGGGGATGAGCAGCGCCCGGGCGCCGGCGGCCGCCAGAGCAATCCCATCCGACATCGGCCGCCGCAACGATTCTCCGCTTTCGATCCCGAACACAAATCCGCAGTCAAACAACGTCGACGACGGCAGCACAATATGCCCATGCCATTTCGGTGCCACCTCGGCGTCGCCGCCACTGCACCACCGCCCCCCCGGCATCAACACGCCATCTGCGGAGATCCCGACGATCCGGCCATTCTGCGCCACCACCCGGCACCTCCGCACCCGATCCCCGATCGCCGCCGGAATTGAAAATACCGCCACGCTCTCCCCGGTCGAGGATGCAAACTCCTCCGCCGCTTCCGCCACCATCCGCAACAACCGGCGCTGGAAGAAGAGATCTCCACAACTCCGGCTGGTGAGCGACAATTCCGGGAAAAGCACCAGCGCGCAATTTTTTTCCGCCGCCTGCCGATACAATTCCCTCATCCGCTGCAAATTGAATTGAACATCAGCAACCCGCAACACCGGCGATGCCGCAGCCAGACGATAGAAACCAAACATTTTCAACACTCCTGATCGACTTTTGCCACACCTGCCCGGCCTCATATCGGGAGGCGGCACGGAAAATCAGATTTTTCCAATGATTTTTTCGTTGATCGTCGAGAGCGTAAGCCCGCGCCACTTCTTCTCCGGCTGCACCGGGCAGAACCAGAC
>CAKUKT010000207.1 GCA_934663655.1 uncultured Victivallaceae bacterium | reverse complement strand
CCCCGAATTTGCCGTTGTCGTTTCCGCTGCCGGAACAGATGCCGAAAACATCAACGCCAGCAACACAACCGCAATCCGCAACCAATGTAATTTCATGACCACTGCCCCCTGTTACTGCTGAGATTTTCAACTGCCAGCCCGCGATAAATCGCACCATGTGAATGAGACAAACCCTTTCTACCGATATTATACTACAATATTTCTATTTTTGCAAGCGACTGACCTTTTTTTTCGACCATTTTTTTGCATTCCCGTCGGTTGCGCACTTAATTCTTCGCCGGAAAACGTTATCCCGCAACCAACGATAAAAATCGCCGGCAACGGTTTCAAACCGTCGATCCGGCGACTGGAAGTGAGGCTCTTCTCTGCTCAAACTTATGAAGTTTACGCGCCCTCCGCCTGACTTCCCTTCCTTTTCAGCAGAAAGGAGAAAGTATATTCCGAAACTTGTTCCGGGCGCGGCGGCGGCGCCAGAAAACTCGCCGCCATTCCGACCACCACCGTCACTGCCGTACCGACAATCATCGGAACCACAAATGAAACATGCCGGACGCTGCCGTCGGGCAGCACCTGGACGACCAGATAGTTCACCACCAGAGCCGATACTGCGCCCGCGATGCCGCCGGTCAGAGCTCCAAAGCTGTTCGCACGCCGCGAAAAAACTCCAAGCAGGAAGATCCCGAGAATCGCTCCGGAAAACAAGCCGATCACCTGGGTGGACACCCTGCCCACCGTATCCGAAGCCGTCGCATATATGAACAGCGCGAAAAGCGTCGCCATTGCTCCCCAGATCACACTCCAGACCCGCGCCCAGAGCAGCGAGGAACGATCGTCGAACGCCCGTTTGCGAAACCGCTGATGCAAATCGATCATCGTCACCGTCGCCAGACAATTGATCCCCGAATCCACCGTCGATAT
The DNA here is from genome assembly GCA_934663655.1 of uncultured Victivallaceae bacterium. Taxonomy (GTDB): domain Bacteria; phylum Verrucomicrobiota; class Lentisphaeria; order Victivallales; family Victivallaceae; genus UBA1784. The sequence goes on along the minus strand of CAKUKT010000207.1, from coordinate 4,179 downwards.
CACCGCCGCCATCAACGCCGCCGCCATCAGACCGGAAATCCCGTGCGGAAGATTGTTGACCAGGTAATGGGAAAGCACCTCATTTTCACTGAGGCCGGGCGGCATACTCCCGGGGTGTTCATGAAACCAGGCGAAAAGCATCATTCCTATCGCCGACAGCAACAATCCCATCGGAATGCTCCCGATCAGATCCACCAGCAACGCCTTCACTGACGCGCGCACATCGCCGGTGGTAAGATAGCGCTGCACCGTCAGCTGATCGGTGCCTTTCTGAGCGAGCGCATGCAGCACAAAACCGATCAGCAGCAGATTGAAGGTGTTGGGTTCGAAGATATCCCACGACCAGTAGGCCTCCCCGCCGAGATAGGAGAAGTCCCGTCCGGAAGCTGCGGCGGTATCCCAGATCCGCCCGAAATCATAGTTGAACTCCCCCAGCAACGTCACCATGATCCAGCCGACTCCAAGGTAAACCACAATCAGCTGGATCACATCCGTCCAGATCACCGCCTTGATGCCGCCGACCACTGCGTAGAGCGTGGCGAAAATACCGGCAATGACGATCAACAGGGGCACTGCGATAGCCCCGCCGCAACAGCGATTGAGCACCAGCGCCGAGGTATAGAGCACCACCCCGATGTAGAGCCCGCGGCAGGCCATGAAGAATATTCCCCCGACCAGCCGGACACTCAATGAGAAACGTTTTTCAAGATATTCATACGCGGAGGTCACCTGACTGCGGACAAAGAAGATGATGAATACCACGATCGCCGGCGCCGCGATGAATCCGGCCAGCCACCAGATGCCGAACCCCTCGAAACCGTAACGGAAAAAATCCGCCGGAGCACCCACAATACTGATCGCACTCACCAGCGTCGCCAGAATCGACATCCCCGCCGCCCACCAGGGAATACGCCGGGAGGCGGTGAAAAACTCCCGGGAACTCTTTTCCCGGACAAAAACCGTCGCCACCACCATCAGCCCGACCAGATAGCCGCCAAGCACCAGGTAGTCGATGATATTGAAGGCTCCATTCATAGCTTTCTATCCATTTCATTTTCATCATCGTCGCCGCGCCTGGAGCGCGCCAGATGAACCAGCATGATTCCTCTGGCGAGCTCGACATTGCGGTTGTGCAGCGCATTGACAATCGCCAGATGTTCGTCGCGGGTTATCCGCGTATCCTCCATCGGCGCCGGGGACTTCGCTGAATAGAAGAAGATCGTCTCCAGCAACTGCATCAATGCGATCATCACCTGGTTGCCGCTGATCCGGATCAGCGCACAGTGAAATTCAAAGTCGGCCGCCACCTGCTTGGCGGCATCGTCGGCGCTGTTGCTCAGCCGACGGCATTTTTCGGCTTTTTCACAGAGGGCCAGATAGTCCGCCTCGGTGAGATTGCGGCTGATCAGCTCCATCAAACCGCATTCGATCACTATGCGCGCGGTCATCAACTGCTCCAGCGGCATGAAAGTGAAAGCGAACTGAAACCCGATATGGTTGGCAAAGCCGGCAAAATCGATGTCCGCAATCACCGTGCCGCGTCCCGGAGCAGAGTTGAGCACCCCGAAGAACTTCAGGCCGTCCGTCGCCGAACGAATACTTACCCGGCTGACCCGGAAAAGTTCCGCCAGCTCTTCCTCACCGGGAAGTTTATCCCCGGGATGCAGCCCCTGTTCCCGGATATAAGTGAGCAACTGTGCAGTAACCTGCTTGACCTTGGTCTGTTTTTCCCTGTCCATGATGATCCCGCTTTCCCACCGCCGGGTCGCGACCGGTGTTTCACCACTCCCCGCGATAACGTTCGAGACACTCGTCGACCCGGCGCTTGTCGGCCTCTCCGAGTTCCCGATCGTCTTTGAGCAGACAGTGGTAATTGTTGAATATTCCGAGCCGGGTCATCGCATATTTGAGCGCACTCTGCACCTGGTTGACCTCGGCGCCGTAAATTCCATGAAAAATATCAATCAACTTGTTCTGTTCATCCATCGCCGCCGCAAAATCGCCCGCTTCGGCCAAACCCGCAATCCGGCACATCAACCTGCCGGCGAGGCAGGCCATACCGCAGAGCGCACCATCACAACCGAGCATCACCGCCTCGTCGATCGCCCATTCATGTCCCTCCAGCAGTACAAAGTTGTAACGACGGCGGAGCCGGAGCAGTTCACGCCGGACGCCGACATCCCCGGCCGAATTTTTCACACCTTCCAGATTGGGGTGACTTACTATCGCCTCCAGTTCACCATTGCCCAGCGAAATGCCGTTGGCGGGCGGACAATGGTAATAATACACCGGACGATCCGCCGCGTCAAGTACCGTACGCACATAATCCACCGCCGGAAATTGAAAAAATGCCCGCGCCGGAAGCATAACCACATAAGCGTCCGGTTTAAACTCCGCCAGCGCCCGCATTGTGGTTATGGTTTTGTGCAATCCGGTTTCAGTCACTCCCATCAGGATTTTCGCCCGCCCGGCCGCCGCCGCCATGCCATGTTCGGCGAGTTGCCGCCGCACGGAGAGATCGTACTGACTCCATTCGCCCATGTTGCCGGAAAGGAAAAAACCGGTGATTCCGGAGTTGATGCTGCTTTCAATCATCCTCTCAAAAGCCGGGATGTCAAGTTCACCCGAAAGAGTGAACGGGGTCGGCGCTGCCGAATAAATTACCTTCTTCATCTTTCACTTTCTCTGTTTCTCATCGGTTCCGGGCACGGCATCTGCCGCGTCATCTTCCGGATCAACCGCAATTTCAATAAAACTGATTGTATCGTAACTGTTCAGGCAGCCGTGTTCAACCGCCGCCCCCAGGCGCCCGCTGCCGAGCGCCACCAGGTCGCTGTAGGCGCCGCGATTCGGGTCGATCAACCGCCGGTCGTGCCAGGTCCTGCCGCCGTCACGGCTGGAAACCAGCGACAACCCCGCGCGACGCGGCACATTCACACTCCAGTTACCCGAACCCGGAAACAGCGAGTAAAGTACGCCGTCGGCGGCGATCACCGAACGCTGACACGGCACCGCGATCACCGAACTCTCCAGCACGGTATCACTCCAGGTCACCCCGCCGTCCCGGCTCCAGGATTTGCGGAAAAGATTGCGTTCGGCATTGGCGGGAATCGGCGCCGAACGCAGATAGAAGAAGATCTCACCGTCCGGAAGTTCTGCCAGCTGGCATTCGTCGGAGAGCGGAGCAAGCGCGGTTGAGGAATGCCAGTTCTCCCCGCCGTCGTCGCTGTAGAGAACGTGTGAACCGACCTTCCAGCCGCCGCCGGGAAGATTGTGCCAGGCCGGTATCAGCAGACGTCCGGCGGAAACGCCGTTTTCCAGCTGGATTCCATGTCCGGGACCGGGAGTGTTGCTGCTCCACTCCGGAGCAGTGGTCTCGGGAGCGATGTCGCGCGGTTCCGACCAGGTGGCGCCGTTATCATCACTCGTGAGTTGAATCAGTGAGAAACCGCTCTTTTCATCACCCCATTTCCGGCAGACCGAAAAGAGCAGATGGATCCGACCGGTCCGGCGATCGACTACCGGCGAGGGATTGTTGCAGGAGATCCCCTGCCCCTGCCCCGAACCGTAAAGCGTCTGCATCGGCAGCCAGTTCCGGCCGCCGTCAATCGAACGCTTCAATACGATGTCGTTGCTGCCGATATCGTTGATCCCGTCGTGGCGGGCTTCGGCGAAAACCAGCAGCGTGGAACCGTCGGCGGACAGCGCGATTGCCGGAATCCGGAAAAAGGCAACCGCGTTTTCGCCGCTCCGAAATACCGCTACCCGCTCGGGGAAACGCCGGAAATCACCGCGGCCGCGTACCAGTGCCACCGCCCCGGCCGGGTCTTCAAAACGGATTGATCCGATGGTGTCGCGGCTGAACGGCGCCCGGTAAATCTCCGCTCCGGCAAACCGGATGACCAGTTCGCCGTGCCGGGAGACGAGGTGAAACGAAGGTCGTCCGGAGGATTCGAAATCACACCCGGATACCCGCAGCGGATGGTTACGGAAATCCGCGCTCCCGGCATTGCCGGTGTTGAAAATTCTGCCGCCGTCAGGATCAAACCCGAAACCGTCGGCACCGACCCAGATTTTCAACGGGGAAGTTTGCAGAAGCTTTCCATCGAGAAGAAATTCCAGTTCAAAATCGCCATGTCCAAGTTCCTTGTCGAGCCGTTCCGGCGTGGGTTGTCCGGG
>CAKUKT010000206.1 GCA_934663655.1 uncultured Victivallaceae bacterium | reverse complement strand
CGCTGCGGGCTGTATTTTTCCACCAACCTCTTCGACTGGTGTTTCGCCGGAATCATCGCCGGTACCGATAACGATCGCCATGCCCGCAGTTACCCGAATATGCTGATCGATGGGGAGGATCTTCTCGTTGTGTGCCGTTCGGGGGACGCGCGGGCAAACTCGGCACACAATACCAATCTGGTAACGTTGCACCGCATCCAGGATTTCCGCAGATATCCCGCCCAGTTCTTCTGAATCTTCCCCGGAAATTTTCCGGGCGGGGGAGGGCATACTTAAAGCGTTAAAACTGCATTGAAGGAGCGTCGCATTTCCGGCTCCCCCGGGGGGACTTCGGTTGATCTGGCCGCTATTTCGGGGGGGCGAAAGAGCAGGTGAACGCGTAAAATATCGTATTGCCGGAAGCGGAATCATTTCCGCAAAGTCGAACCGCCAGCCCGCGGCAAGGACCGGGGGAGGGGAGGCGCGGCTCCCCCGGCGAAGATATTTGGCACGCACCGTCCGATGCTGCCTCGAGCAGGCGGCAATGACACGCAGAACCGCTGTTTCATCTGAATCCGGTCGCCGGAACGGCGGGACACGGACGGAAAATGGGTGCGGCCGTGCCGTCACCGGTGCGTTACCTGGGGGGGCGCTGGTCAGCCGGTGGTTTCGGAACCGCCTGTCCCCGGGGCGTGGGCGCGACGATAACGCGCCGGAGAGGTACCGGTGAAACGGCGGAACATCCGATTGAAATAATTGACATCCGCATAGCCGCAGCAACGGGCGATATCAGCGGTTTTTCGCCGGGAATAAAGCAGCAGACGGGCGGCGTTGCGGATCCGCAGGTCGTGCAGGTAATCAAAGATGGACGACCCCGTATACTCTTTGAAGCGGTGGCAAAGATAATTTTTCTGCCAGCCGCTCCGGGCGGCGAGTTCATCCAGCGAATGGGATTGGGCATAATTCCGGTTCAGGTAGCGGCACAGCTTCTCCACCCGCCACTCTCCCGCGTCCGGCCGGCCGCCATGCGTCAGGCTGCCCCGGACGGCCTGACGGCCGCACTCAATCAGAAACAACCGGAAATAATCGGAAGCCGCCTGCAGGGAACCGGGACGGTTTTCATTCAATTCCGCCACCAGCGCCAGCGCAAGAAATTCCATGGTATCCGCAGTCGAAAAGGTGATCCGCGTCAGCTGTTTCTCCCGCGGCATAAGGGTCGGCGACACGGGAAGAAACGCGGTGATCACCTCCGCCAGATCGTCCGGCAGCGCGGGCATGAGGAAATGGCGGTTGTCGAGGTAGATGTTCACGATGCGCATTGTTTCTCCCGGCAGCGAGACGATTGAATGGTGTTCTCCGCATCTGGTGATGGTCACCGAACAACTCTCCTCCGGCCAGCTTTCCTGCTGCTGGTAGTGTATCCCGCGTCCCGCCAACACCACGCTGAAGAGCATCACATCGATGCCATGCATACGGATGTGCTCATTCTGATAGTCGGGGTAATATTCAGCGGCCAGGCCGATTTGTTCGAGCGGCGGCAGGTCGGACTTGGAAACAATTTCCGGCATGGATCAGAATATAATCCTCTATTATAGATAATATCATCCTTTTTTCTTTGATTTAATATAACTATATTAATAAAAAATGGCAACGTCAAGCAGTTGAAAAGAAAGGAAAATCATGAAAACCCGGGAACGCATTCAACGAATATTGAACTTCGAAACTCCGGATCGCCTGCCGATCGTCGAATGGGCCACCTGGTGGGATCTCACCGTGAACCGCTGGGAAGGGGAGGGGTTGCCAAAGGGATTGTCGATCGTCGAACTTCAGGAATATTTCAGCCTGGACCTGCTGGTACAGCAGTGGTTCGCCCCCCGCACGGAGGCGCTGCCGCCGCCGGCTGCGCACGGAGCGCCGATACTGAAGAATCTTGAAGAATATGAGGCTTTCCGCAAGGCCGGGGCAATTCACAATCCTGACCGGATTGATTTCTCATTGTTCGACCGGTATGCCGACCGTCATGACGCCGGTGACGCGGTTTTCTGGTTCACCCTCGAGGGCTTCTTCTGGTTCCCGCGCACGCTGCTCGGAATCGAACCCCATCTTTACGCCTTCTACGATCAACCGGAACTGCTGCACCGGATGAATCAGGATCAGGTCGACTTCTCCCTCCGGTTGCTGGAAAGGCTCTTTCAGAAGCATCAACCGGAATTTATGACCTTTGCCGAAGATCTGAGTTACAACCACGGGCCGATGCTTTCAAAGGAGCTTTTCGATGAATTTCTGGCGCCATATTACCGTCAGTTGCTGCCGGTGCTGCAAGAACACGGCGTGAAGGTGATTGTCGACTCCGACGGCGACATCTCCGAATGTCTCGGCTGGTTCCGCGAGGCCGGAATCGATGGTATCCTGCCGCTGGAACGAATGGCAGGCGTCGATGTGGAGACATTGCGAAACCGTTATCCGGAGGCGCTCTTCCTGGGCGCGTTTGACAAGACCGTGATGCACCGGGGAGAAGCTGCGCTCCGCCGGGAGTTTGAGCGATTGATGCCGGTAGCGCGCAAAGGCGGATTCATTCCGAGCTGTGACCATCAGACTCCGCCCGCGGTCTCGCTGGAGGATTACCGGCTGTACCTGAAGCTCTTTCGGGAATATGCCCCCCAGTTGAACTGAGCGCTCTCCAGCGCAATATTCATCCGGCGGCAGGAAAAGCCGGTCGCCCGCGCCGTCAGGTTGGGTTCAGGAGCTGCGGGGGGCGGCGGCAGCGGTCGCCGGTGCGGATTATTTGGGCATCTTGGTGTTACGGGCGTGTGCCCGGCGCCATTCCCGGGGGGAAAAGCCGGTTTCCCGCTTGAAGGCTGTCGCAAAATACTGGCTGGTGGAGAATCCCAGCGTGAAGGCGATACCGGTGATGCTGTCGGAAGTTTTCTCCAGCAGGTTCTGCGCCGCCGCGATCAATTGCCGGCGCCGGAACTCCTGTGGGGAAAAACCGGTTTCTTCGCGAAATTTCCGGTACAGCAGGGTCTTGCCGATACCTGCGGCGTTCAGGTGTTCGCGGAGCTTTTTCTGCCCGCAACGGTCCGCCTGAAGTGATTTCACTATCCTCCGCACCTCCGGTGAACTGGATTCCCGCGACCGCGGAGAGGCGAACTCTCGATTCAGGCGGATCAGCAACATCTGCATTTCCGAGCTCACCATCTGTTGCCATCCGGCTGACCGGTGCGTACATTCAACGAGCATATTCTCAACTGCGGCAGCGAAACCCGCGGCGGCGGCGAAGAGTTGCGGCAGAGGCGTTGAGAACAGCGAGCCGGATTCGATCACCCCCGGCAGCAGTTCCGGAACAACCTCGATCCAGTAGAGAAGGCACGGGGAGAGCTTCCGGTTGAAACCGGTGTGCTCGAAATCCGGAGGACAGATGTGCACGGAACCGGCGGGAATATCGACCCGTTTCCCCTGATAAACGTAGCTCATCATTCCCTTGGCGACATGGCAGATTTCCCAGGCGCGGTGTCGGTGCAACAGCAGCGGAGAGGCGTAATGGCACCGGTAGCGGCCGATCAGGTCGATACCGGGAGGAAACGGGAAGCCGTTTTTTCGTTCCAGACACAGCCGGTCGGCTTCGGGTTGGCTGGTTTGGGGTCGGGTAGCGTTCATATCGACATATTATATCCCGGCAGTGACGCGATTGCAATTGCAATGTTCAAAAAAATTCACGGTTTTTTTGTGGAAGAAATTGAACTCTTTCCCGGTTACAGTATCGCTGCAACACCGGAAACTTGAAAGGAACAGGAATATGCCGCAGTCATCACGTGAAGTTGTCCGCCGCGCTCTGGAGTTTGATTATCCGGACCGGATCCCGGTCGAGCTGTGGACGTTGCCGTGGTTCATCGAACATCATCCCCGGGAATATGCCGCGCTTGCCGGGGAGTTCCCGAATGACATCGTCACCCTGCCGCTCCGGCAGCGACAGGGAAAGCGGGTCGCCGGTGATCCATACTTCTCGGCAACCTACACTGACGAATGGGGATGCGTGTTTGAAAATCTGCTGCCGGGGGCAATCGGCGAGGTCAAGGAGCCGGTCATGAAGGAGGCGGGTGAACTGGATAAAATCACTCCGCCCTGGGAGATTCTGCCGACAGGGGAGGAGCGCGCTGCCGTACTCGACGAAATCAGCCGTTATTGCCGGAGCGAGGAACGTTTTGTGCTGGCTCCCGCCTGTCCGCGGCTCTGGGAACGTTACCAGTTTCTGCGCGGAACGGCGGAGGCGATGATGGATGTGCTGCTGGAACCGGAGGCATTCAAAGCCGCGCTGGACAAAATTCATGACTATTATTGTGCGGAACTGGAATTCTGGGGGGCGACAGCGGTGGATGCGCTGCAGTTCATGGATGACTGGGGTACGCAGCGTTCGTTGCTGATTGATCCTGCCGTCTGGCGTGAACTCATCAAGCCATATTATGCGGAATACCGGGAAATTGCCCGGCGGCATGGCAAATATCTGCTGATGCACTCGGATGGTTGTATTTCTGCGATCTACCCCGATCTGGTCGAACTGGGGATCGACGCGATAAATTCCCAGCTTGCCTGCATGAATCTCGATGAGCTTGCCGGATGTGCAAAAGGGAAGGTGACATTCCGGGGAGAAATCGACCGTCAGCAGGTGTTGACCGCCGATGATCCGGAAGTGGGACGTCGGGAAGTCCGCCGTATTGCCGAGAAGCTCTATACTCCGGCCGGCGGAATCATCTGCAATTTTGAACTCGGCCTCGGCGCCAATCCCGCCACCTGCCGTGCCGTGTGCGAGGAATGGCGTAACATCGGTCGTTCGGGCAAATAATCCTGCTTTTGGAGGGGGAATCGAAGCGTTCATCCCGGCTGACCGGGAACTTCGCCGTCCCCCTCGTCCCCGCCACGTCCCTTCGTCCCCGTCCCCCCTCGTCCCCGCCGCCGCTGTTGCCGTCCCCCTCGTCCCCGCCGCCGCCTCCGCTGTCGCCGTTTCCGCCGTTTCCCCCGCCGGTTTTCCACCAGGCGGGAAAATTTTTGAGAAAAAGTTGCTTTTCACTATTGACTTTTTCGTCAAAATAGATTATATAGATAAGAAACAAAAATACTTGTAGAATCTCTTCAAACGTACTATATTATCAGTATGGAACTTCGAGATGCAA
>CAKUKT010000205.1 GCA_934663655.1 uncultured Victivallaceae bacterium | reverse complement strand
TAGGGGTAACGCTCGCGATAGCTCTCCGGATCGAGATTTCTCAACCACTCCGGAAAGAAGTCGTGCCACATGTTCATCGACAAATGAATGAGAAATGATTTTATCATCCTTTACGCTCCTGGAATTGACGGCGTTTGCTACTACTACCACCTTATCTCCCCGGGAAAGATAACCGTCCCCGGATTGTCGGTGATATATTTTACCACCTCAACGCGTAAATGCAAGTATGATCGCCGGAAAATCTCCGAAAAACGGCACGCCGCTTCAGCCGGGACGAGTCCCGACGGAACTTCGTAGACAACCGCGATCGACTTGCTGGTTTTATGCGTACGGGTTTTCCCGGGGGATACCGTATCGCTTGACATATCAAATAATCATGATATATTAATAATAAACCATAAAACTGGCCGCAACAACTTCTCGCTTTATCAAGTTTTGTTGCTGCCCTCAATACCATTGGAGAGGAAAAAATGAAGTTCGTGATTGTCGGCGGGGTAGCTGCCGGAGCGGGAGCTGCGGCGCGGCTGCGGCGTCTGGACGAGAATGCGCAGATTGTTCTGCTGGAACGTGGTCCGTTCATATCTTACGCGAACTGCGGCCTGCCCTATCATCTCGGCGGCGTTATCCCGGAACGGGAAAATCTGCTGGTGATATCCCGGGAAGCGTTTGCGGCCCGCTTCAATGTCGATGTCCGCACCGGCACCGAAGCCGTCGGCATCGATCCTGTCGGCCGAACCGTAACCCTGCGCAATTCCGCAGGTGACCAGGTGGAAAGTTATGACAAGCTGCTGCTGGCGACCGGTTCTTCACCGCTGGTTCCGAAACTTCCCGGGCTTGATCCGGAACTGGTTCACCAATTCTGGACGATCCCCGATATGGACCGCATCATTGCCGCACTCGACGCCGGCGCCAGCCGGATAGTCGTAATCGGCGCCGGTTTCATCGGACTTGAAGTCGCGGAAAACCTGCGTACCCGGGGGGCGGAGGTCACTGTTGTCGAATTTGCGCCGCAGATCCTGCCGACCATTGACGCGGAGATGAGCAGCTACCCGCAACAGGAACTCATCAACTCGGGAATCTCTTTGAAACTCGGATGCAAGGTAACCGGTTTTGACCGGGAGAACGGCATTTATCAGGTAGTTCTGGAGAATGGAGAGAAATTACCGGCGGATCTGGTGATGATGTGCGTGGGGGTGAAGCCCAACAGTTCACTCGCGGCCGCGGCCGGTCTCAAACTCGGTTCTCGCGGGCATATCGTCGTCGACGAACACCTGCGGACCTCCGATCCGGACATCTTTGCCGCCGGAGATGTGATTGAGGTAATCGATCCGATTACCGGCAGTCCGACTGCGATTCCGCTGGCGGGGCCGGCCAATAAACAGGCCCGGATTGCCGCGGACAACATGGCCGGCGGCAACCTTGTATATTCCGGTACATTCGGCGCCTCCTTCATCAAGGTGGGCGACCTTGCCGTCGGCAGCGTCGGCCTCACGGAACGACGCCTGCGGCAGCTGGAAATTCCCTACCGGAAAATCTACACCCATCCGGCGAGCAGTGCCTCCTATTATCCCGGCGGCGCGATGATGCATCTGAAGCTGCTTTTTGCTCCGGACGGCAGGATTCTCGGGGCACAGGCGGTCGGTGCCAAAGGGGTTGACAAGCGGATTGATGTGATCGCCACGGCGATGCGCTGCGGCCGTACGGCTCCGCAGCTGGCGGAACTGGAACTTGCTTACGCGCCCCCCTGCAACTCCGCCAGAGATCCGGTCAACTACCTTGGAATGATTGCCCGGAATATGCTCGACGGCCTGACCGACCCGGTATATGCCGACGCACTTCCGGAAGGTGTTCTGATCGATGTGCGCGAAACCGAGGAGTTCTCCTCCGGCAGCATTCCGGGAGCGGTAAATCTCCCGCTCTCCCGGCTGCGTTCACACCTTGCCGAACTGGATCGCAATCAGCGTTACATCGTCTTCTGCCAGGTCGGACTGCGCGGCTATGTCGCGGAACGATTGCTCCGTCAGCACGGTTTCAACTGCAACAATCTCTCCGGCGGCCTCAATACTTACCGGGCCATTCACTATACTCCGCAGCCGCCGCCCGTGGAAACGCCCCACCTCCGCGCTACGGAACCTTCCCGGGATCTTCGCGTGCTTGACGTCAGGGCACTCGCCTGCCCGGGGCCGGTGGTCAGATTGAAGCGGGAAATGGATCTGCTCCAGCCGGGAGAGGAGTTGCGTCTGCTGGCAGCGGCGAGTTTCGCGCCCGACCTATCCGGCTGGCTGAAGTCCAGCGGCAACGAACTGGTGACCATGAAGACCGGCAACGGCGAACTCGATGCGGTGATCCGAAAATCCGGTAACCCGGCGCCAGTTCCGGCGGCTTCTGGAACCGATCGCGAAGGAGCGGCGGTAATATTGTTCAGCAACGATCTGGACAAGGCGCTGGCAGCGCTGATCGTTGCCTGTGGGATGGCGGCTGCCGGGAACAAGGTGACGATATTTTTCACCTTCTGGGGATTGAGTGTATTGCGCAGAAATCCGGCGCCTTCCGTCAACAAACGCTGGATCAGTCGGATGTTCGGCTGGATGCTGCCCCGCGGGAGCCGAAAACTCAAGCTGTCAAAAATGAATATGGGTGGAGCCGGGACAATGATGATGCGGCGGGTTATGGCTCGTGAAAATGTCCCTTCGCTTGAAGAATTGATTCGCCAGGCGCGTGAACTCGGCGTCAAATTCATTGCCTGCGAAATGGCCATGAATGTCATGGGGTTGACGCGTGAAGAGCTGATCGATGTCGATGAGGTGGCAGGCGTAGCCAGCTTCGCGGCCGTCGCCGCGAAGTCGGGAAGCACCCTCTTCATCTGAAAAAATTACCCCCCGCAAAACCAGACGAGCGCTTATACCGGAAGGTAAAGCGCTCGTTTTTAAATTACGTGACCGCGGAAAACTTCAAGCTCTCTGCCGGACAACGCATGCCGGGAGGCGCAGTTTTTCAGCCCCGCCTCCCCGCCAGAGTTGTCATCAATCCCAGTGGATCAGTTTCTGAACCTGTACCGGCTGACCGGTGCGCATTGAAATATTGGCGCCGATGCCGACCAGTATCGAATTGGCGCCGTCATGGAAATCGGCCGCCAGATGATACGGATCCTCGTCAACTCCGACAAAAAGATTACGGAGCAACCGGCTGTCTCCGCCTCCATGACCGCTGGTCTCCTCCTGGTATTCAAAAACCTGGGTCTTTCCCCAATGCGGCTGGAAGACAATATCCGGCACCGCGCCGCGCACCGGATCCGTGGTTCCCTCGTCTTCAAGACCGAAAACGCTCATATCCTGATCCGGACGGGTCACCGCCCGTTCAACATGGTTGAACTCGAGACGTCCGCGAGTACCGTTGAAAGCAATCCGGAGACCTTCCCACGGCTGGTGAGCGCAAAGCGAATAGGTCATCACCGCCTTGTTGGCATAACGTACCATCACACTCATGTTGTCTTCGATGTCAATGCCGTCACCGAACACGCTTTGATCACGATAATAGCCGTCGTGTTCCTCTGCGTTATAGTAGAGTCCCATGTGGAACTTGTCGTCCGGACGAATGTGCAACGCGAAGGGGTCTCGCGCGGCAATCGGATTATTTCTGGCACGGCTGTAAAACTCAGTCACCCCCCGCCGTTCCGCATTGATCCGCCCGTAGAACTTCAAATCACCCATCGCGAAAACCGTCTCCGGAATGCTGTCAAGCCACCAGTTCACCATATCGAAATGGTGCGTCGCCTTGTGGATGAGCAGCCCCCCGGAATTGCACTTGTTGCGGTGCCAGCGCCGGAAGTAATCCGCACCGTGGCTGGTATCCAGCAACCACTCGAAATGGACCCCGGTAATTTCACCGCAGATTCCCTGCATCAGCAGTTCTTTGACCTTGACATGGCGCGGAGCATAACGATAATTGAAAGTGACCCGGTAGCTGCGGCCGGTACGCTTCTGAGTATTGATGATCTGCTGACACTTCTCCGCGTCAATTGTCATCGGCTTTTCGCTGATCACATCACAGCCAAGTTCCATCGCCCGGCAGCCATAGTAATGGTGGGTACGGTCAATGCTGGTGACGATGACCACATCCGGTTTGACAGTGGTCACCATTTCGTCGAAGCGATCGGCGCCGAAGAGGGGCACCGGAGCGTGATTGTCACACCGTTCCCGCAGAAAACGATTGTAATACTCGAGACGCTCGGGGTTGATGTCACAGAGGCCAACGAGTTCAGCCTGATCGCTGAATGTACGGGCGGCCGCCTCAATGTACATCTGGGAGCGGTTGCCGGTTCCTACCACTGCATAACGTTTTCTGGACATGATCTCTTGTTCCTCCCTGAACAACTATTGTGATCTCTGGAACTAACATTCTCACGCTTTGTTAACCGCGATTACAAAGTAATATACCCTCCGTTTTCGATAATTCAAGCGCTACTTGAAAATTTTTTCGATATGAGTTCATCAAAATGAAACCGCCTCTTCCAGTCCCGGGCCGATCCGTAATCCGACGTTCGCGCAACCCGGCAACCCGCTGCCGCTCCGGCAGACCAATGAAGCTCAACAAAATCAACCGATCGCCACCTGGCGAAGCAGAACCGGGAATCACAGCAAATCAACCAGGCAAAGTCATAATGATGCAATCAACGGTACGCCGATATCAGCTCATCGACATATATTCGGGAGACCCGGAAATTATATTGATCCAAAATTACTGGCGACCGTTTCTGTTTCCGGCGGGATTGCCGCCTCTTCCCCGGCACCATCCGGATCATTTCCAGGCCGTCAATGCGAACGCGGCGGCAGCAGGAGGAAATCCCCCTCTTCCCGGCCGGGGAAGAAAAATCTGCATCCCGGTGCGGTCAACAACACTTTCCCGCCATGATCTCCTCCCCATTCGCCGGGATAGGCGCGCGGGAAATCAAGTTCGACGACCTGCGGACCGCAACTCAATTCCGCCGGCACTCCCCGGTCAGGGTCAACTGGAAGTTCCGACAGATATTCCGGTACAAGTTCATCAAGTCGTTCCGGCATCCGGCCATTGCGGAGACGGAAAAGTTCAGCTGCCACCCCGCAACGGGCAAGTTCAACCGCCGCCGGAAGTTGCGACAGAAACTCCTCTCCTC
>CAKUKT010000204.1 GCA_934663655.1 uncultured Victivallaceae bacterium | reverse complement strand
CAGTCCGGTTGTGCATGTGTGCTGTCTCGTCCGGAGAATGCGGGCAAGATCGGTTATTTCATGGCGATTGATCTTGCCGAGTTCAAAGCTCCGGTGCTGCCTGGAGATCAGCTGGTGATTGATCTGGTGCTGCCTCCGGGCAAATCCAGGTTCGGGCGGGGATCGTGTGTGATGACGGTGGATGGCCGGGAGATTGCCAGAATTTCGTTGATGTTTGCGATTGTCGATCCGTAGGGGGATTGTTCCGGCGGCGTGGCAGTCGGCGGCGAAACGGGCTTTGAGCGAAGTTGTCGTGAAACGCTCCGGGGGATGCTGGAAGCGGCGATTGTTCCGGCGGCGTGGCAGTCGGCGGCGAAACGGGCTTTGAGCGAAGTTGTCGTGAAACGCTCCGGGGAATACTGAAATTCCCGGGACGTTTTGTGTTTTGATCACGGCGACTCTGATGTTTGAGATACCATTTTAACCTAACAAACCGTCCGGTTGTTGAGCCGGTCGGGATAACCGTGGCAGGGGAAAGAATATTTATGTACCGTACTCATAAATGCGGTGATCTGCGCAAGAGCGATGTCGGAACTGAAGTTCGGCTTTCCGGCTGGATTCACAGCGTGCGTGATCACGGCGGGGTGATTTTCATCGACTTGCGTGATCAGACCGGACTGACTCAGATTGTGGTGGATCCTGAACGGGATTTCTACCAGGCGCTGGATAAGTGGCGGGTGGAGTCGGTGGTTCAGTTTGACGGCCGGGTGGTGGCCCGTACCGAGGAAACGATCAATCCCAAGCTGGCGACCGGCGAAATCGAAGTGGTTGCGACCGGCATGGAGATGCTTGGAGAAGCCGAGGTGATTCCGTTCCAGGTCGCCAAGGATGACGGCGCCCCGGAATCACTGCGGCTCAAATACCGTTTCCTCGATCTGCGTCGGGAGAAGCTCCATCAGAATATTTTGCTTCGCAGTCACGTGATCGCCGAAATGCGTCGTTATATGATTGAGGCCGGTTTTACCGAATTTCAGACGCCGATTCTGACCGCGAGCAGTCCGGAAGGAGCCCGCGATTATCTGGTGCCGTCACGGCTGCATCCCGGAAAATTCTACGCATTGCCGCAGGCGCCGCAGCAGTTCAAGCAGCTGCTGATGGTGGCCGGCTTCGACCGCTATTTCCAGATTGCGCCCTGTTTCCGGGACGAAGATGCGCGTGCCGACCGCAGTCCGGGTGAATTTTATCAGCTCGACGTGGAGATGAGTTTCGTCGATCAGGAGGAGATCTTCTCGGTGATGGAAGGATTGTTCACCGATATCTTCAGCAAGTTCGGCAACCGTAAATTCTCGGCTGCGCCGTTTCCGCGCATTCCGTACCGGGAGGCGATCCGCCGTTTCGGCAGCGACAAGCCGGATCTCCGCAATCCGCTGGAAATGATTGATGTGAGTGAATTTTTCCGGGACAGCGAATTCAAAGCGTTTGCGGGAGTAGTGGCTTCCGGCGGAGTGGTTCGGGCCATCCGGGCGCCGCAGGTTGCGGAGAAGCCGCGGAAGTTCTTCGACGATCTCATCAAGTTCGCGCAGGAGAACGGCGCCAAAGGCATGGCCTACATCATCTGGAGCGGCGGCACTGAAAAGAGTCCGATCACCAAATTTCTCAGCCGGGAAGTTATCGACGGCTTGCGCGACGCCGGCGGAATCGAGGATGGCGATGCGCTCTTCTTCATCGCCGACCGGGAAAACGTCGCCGCCCGGATCGGCGGCGCGGTCATCCCCGAACTCGGTCGTCGACTCGAGCTTATCAGTCAGGATGAATTCAAATTCTGCTGGATTGTCGATTTCCCGATGTTCGAACGCGACGAGGAGAGCGGTGAGATCATCTTCTCGCACAATCCGTTCTCAATGCCGCAGGGCGGTATGGCGGCGCTTGAGTCGGCCGATCCGCTGGAAATTCTCGCCTGGCAGTATGACATCGTCTGCAACGGGATCGAATTGTCCAGCGGCGCGATCCGCAATCACCGCCCCGATATCATGTACAAAGCCTTCGAGATCGCCGGTTACGACCGCGCGGTGGTCGATGAGAAATTCGGCGGCATGATCAATGCCTTCAAACTCGGTGCGCCGCCGCACGGCGGCATCGCCCCCGGCGTTGACCGGATGGTGATGCTGCTGGCCGATGAACCGAATATCCGCGAAGTTATCGCCTTCCCGTTCAACCAGCAGGCCGAGGATTTGATGATGAATGCCCCGGCGGAGGCGACGATCAAGCAACTCCGGGAACTTCACATCGAGGTGAAGCTTCCCAGAAAACCCAACCAACAAAACGAGGGGTAAGAAAAGAAGATGATTGTCCAACGGATTTATGGAATTGCGGCGGCAACCGTCATGGCGTTTTCGCTGGCCGGGGCTGATTTGTCGGGGTTGTTCAACTATACTCCGTCCACTGCCGACAGTATTGTGGTTGTTGAGGCTGACAAGCTTCCGGCCTCCTTCACCGAAAACGAGAACGTCAAGCAGCTGGGTGCGGAATACGGCTTCGATCTCAAGGACATCGAGGGGATGGTGACGCCGATCTGTACCGGCGAAAATGATTATTTCGGGATTCTGGTCCGCGTCAAGGGCAATCCGCAGCTCGGTCAGATCTTTGCCAAGGCCGGGGTGAACTACACCAGTGTGCAGATTCAGGGGAAAAGCGCTTACAAGCTCGCCGGTGAAAGTCAGGAATGCTACATCATCGAGCTGGCTCCCGAAGTTCTGCTGATAGTCGAAGACGAGGCGGATGCCGAACCCTTTTTCAAGCAGGCCGATCCTGAACACGGCAAAAAACTTGCCGCGCTGATTCCCGATCCGCAGGCGCTGGTGTGGGCGGTGATTGAAGTTCCCGCCCCGAGCGCCGAGGAGGCGGCGGATCCTGAGAACAGCGATATGGGGGTTCGCCGGGTCACCGCCTTTTGCCGGCTCGACCAGGTTGAGGGCAAAATCGATACCACGATCAAAGCGATTTTCGCCTGCAAGGATGCCGAATCCGCCAACGGCTGCGCGATGATGACCCAGATGATGGTATTGCCGATGGTTGCCGCCAGTTTTTCCGACAATCAGACGCTGGCCGCCGAAGTGACGCAGGCGATCAAATCGCAGGTCACCGGAAACGTCTTCGAAGTGACGGTTTCGATTCCCAGCGCTCTTGCTGACAAGCTCAGTGAATACGGGAAGACACGCGCTGGTGCGATGATCACTCCCGCCGGTGATGGCGCCGCCGCTCCGGCTGAGGCCGCTCCGGCAACCGGGAACACCCCTTGAAGCTGGTAAAACGACGTCGGAACCACGCCGCGATCGCCGCCTGGCTGATCGCGGCGCTGACCGTGGTGGTGGTGGCGGTGGGTACCTTCACCACCCCGCGTGACTGGGTGGTCAATGACCGCCTTTACGCCGGGGAGATCCAGGCGGCGGCCCGGAGGCATGGCCTGGATCCGCAGCTGGTGCGGGCCCTGATATTTCAGGAAAGCCGATTCAATCCCCGGGCGCGGGGGAGGAGCGGCGAACTCGGTTTGATGCAGCTGTTGCCGGAGGGGGCGGTGGCGGAATGGTCACGGTTGACCCGCCATCCGCTGCCTACGGAGGAGGAGTTGCTGAGCGTCGAGGGAAATCTTGACATCGGCTGCTGGTATCTCTCCCGGGGGATCGAAAAATACCGGAAATATGCCCAGGGCACGGAAATGGCGCTCGCCTGGTACAATGCCGGTGAAAGCCGGGTCAACCGCTGGAAACCTGAAGATCCGGACGGTGAATTTGTTGGACGTATCGATATTTCCTCCACCACTGCGTATGTAAAAAAAATTATGGCGCGTTATCGGAAATATCTTGAGACTGCGGCGGAATATTCCGATTCCGCCGGCAAGTGAGAAACCGGGGATGGCGGCGTCGCCGGAGACGGAGTGTGTTGATGTGATGCCGCCGGATCGGGTTGCGATCGCACCCCGATCGTTTTTCAATGTTTTTTGAGCTGAAAAGTGGATGATTCTGGAGTGATTTTGCGGAAATTGAGTTTATCGGCGAAGGTGTTGCGGGGAATCGGTTTTATGATGACCTGGGCGGCGCTGTCGGGCGGCTTTCCCGCCGTCGCCGCGGAGGCAGAAGAGCAGAAGCCGGTCTGGCGGATTGATTTCTCCGACTCCGATACGCTGAAAAAAGAGTGGGAGTTCAAGGGGGGCAAGTTCCGCGTTCCCAAGACGAAGTTTTTTGCTGCCAGCAATGACGAGGGCAGCGACGGCAGCGTACTGGTCGTGGAGGCGGATAAATCCACCGGACTGCTCGTCACTCTGCCCGAAAATGTGGATCTGGAGCGTTATCCGATCATGCGGTGGCGGTGGCGGATCGTTCGTCGGCTTTCGCTTGCCGATGGGCAGCCGGATCCCGATGATCAGGCGGCAGTGGTTTACCTCGGCGATGGAAGTTCTTTCCGGCAGCGGTGCGTCGGTTACCGGTGGGAACACAATACCGAGGTCGGTAAATCGGGGACCCGTCATTATGCCGGCGGCCTGATGACCGTGAAATGGTTCTGCGTGCGCAACCGCCTTCACCCGCTCAACGAGTGGTGTGTTGAGGAGCGCGATGTTTTCACCGACTACCGGGAGGCGTTCGGCGACCCGCCGAACAAGGTGTTCGCCCTGTGCATCGGCGCCAACAGCCAATATACCCGCTCCTCGACCCGGGTGGAGATCGACTACATCGAATTTGTCGCCCGCGATCCGGAGAACGGCGAAGCCGGAGACGCCAGTCCGGGAGCCCGAACGGAGTGAACCTGCCCGAATTGTTTTCGTTCCGGAATTGTCACTCATAGTTTGAATCGAAACGATCTCGTCATTGCAACCACGCCCGGTACCGGGGTTATTCGTCGGGGGCGCGTTGTTTTTCCAGAATCGAGCATCCGGGGCAGCCGGAGTGGATAAGCGGGTATGGCATTGTGGTTTTCGTCCGGAAAAGCGCGGGCCACCCCGGTCACGGCGGAGAAGGCGACGGTGAACCCAGTCGCCGTGGAGAGCGCGGCAGGTTTCCAACCCGACTTCAGCAGATGGATGTCCCGGTGACATCTGCAGGGGGACAGCGTGACGGAAAAATGAATTTTTTCGGCTGATTTTTTGCAGGGGCGTTGAATTTGTCGCGAACCATGTTATAGTATCACCAGTGAAG
>CAKUKT010000203.1 GCA_934663655.1 uncultured Victivallaceae bacterium | reverse complement strand
ACGGAGTTTACTTCTTTCTGACTCACGGTCACCGGTGGAACGAAACGCACCTGCCGCCGCTGCCTTCAGGAGCGGTGCTTGCACATGGCCACACCCATATTCCGGAACTCAAACGGCTTGATTCCGGGACGGTGATATTCAATCCGGGATCGTTGTCGCTGCCGAAGCGCGGGCTGCCGGCGTCTTACGGGACCTTTGAAGATGGATTGCTCCGGATTATCGAACTTGAATCCGGTCGGGAGATGTCGGCATTGAATTTGTGATCATTGCCCCGGGACCAGAAAATCCGCCGGAGTTTTCCAGCCCCGGCGACAGGTTGCAGAAAATTTTTCCGGAGTAATCACCAACTTCCGGCGTCGGCAAACTGATTCATAACAAGTGCCCGGTCCCTGACTGCACAAATCGGGGTTGGTTTAGCCGGCTGCTTTTAGTGGCCTTCTTTTCCAGTCAATCGGCTTCCGGCTGACAGCATCCCCGGGTTGGTTTCAGGTTCGTCCGGCGAAAACCCGGATTTCGATTGACAAAACCGCAAATCGATGCTAATTTCAACTCGACATCTGCATTTACCTCAGGCTGAATTTTAAAAAAATTTGAAATAAAGGTGGGATCTCTTTCGGTCATGCCACACGCTTCATCATAAATTTAAAACAATATCCACCGGTATTGATAACTGCATATCTCATGCCGCATTCAGCAGATGAATAGTGAAATCACCATTTGAGGCGGGCTAAAATGATGGAGGAAATTCAAAACATGTCGGTCCTGAGTCCTGAAATACACCAGATTATGAAGGAACTTCAGAGGGAAATCCAGGCCATCGGAGAGGAGATCTGGCAGCACCCGGAAACCGGATACCGGGAAACCCGCACCTCACATTTTCTTGCTGAATGCTTCTCCGCACTGGGACTTCCAGTCAGAACCGGACTGGCAATGACGGGATTGCGCGCCGATCTTGATACCGGCCGGCCGGGACCGACGATCGCATTGGTCGGCGAACTGGATGCCCTGTATCAGCCGGGACATCCGGCGGCGGATAAAAAAAACGGAGCGGCTCATTCCTGTGGACACCATACCCATGCCGCGGCAATCTGGGGCGCCGCCGCCGCACTTCGGAGGCCGGAAGTTTTATCCCAACTCTCCGGCCGTATCGTCTTCATCGCAGCTCCGGCGGAAGAAGGAATTGAATCTGATTATCGCCGGGAACTGATTAAAGCGGGGAAAATCGGCTCTTTTTGCGGAAAATCCCAGTTGATCCGGGAGGGCGTGTTTGATGATGTGGACATCGCTCTCATGAATCATATCGGCACGAACGATTATGGGACAAATAATGCCAACGGATTCATCGCGAAACGGATCACTTTTTTGGGGAATGCCGCCCATGCCTCCTATCCGTACCGTGGCTGTAATGCATTGAATGCCATGGATCTGGCAAGGCATGCAATCGCGTTGCTGCGGGAGTCGGCAAGTGCGAAAGATCCGTCTGCGAGGATTCATGGAATCATAACCTCCGGCGGCAGTGCGGTCAACACGCTTCCCGGTACGGTAACCATGGAGTATATGCTGCGTTCATCCCAGGTGAACGAACTTCAGGATCTCGCATCCCGATTCGACCAGGCGGTACGGTATTCCGCCGCGGCCATGGAAACCGGGATCAGGATCGAAAGCGTTCATGGCGCGATGCCTCTTGACAATTCAGATGCTCTGGCGGAAACTGCCCGGCGGATCATTGCGGAACTTGCACCGGAAGCACCATTCCATTATCAGACCGGACAGGATTATGGTTCTACGGATATGGGGGATGTATCCCAGCTGATGCCTGTTCTGCATCTGGAAGTTCGCGGTTCCAACGGTGGACTTCACCGGGATTATTTCGCACTTGCCGACGTGGTTGCCGCCTATGCTGGAAACGCGGAAATTCTCGCTCAGATGGCGTTCGTTCTGCTGTCCGAAGAGGCGGTGGAGGCCCGAAAAATCATTCAGGCGTCCCCCGGAAAAATGAGCAGAGAGGAATATTTGAAGGTTGTGGATGCTTTTTCAAAAACCATTTTTCTGCCGAGGGAAGAGGTTGAAGTGAAGCTCCAGAACGGATGAGATATCGGTGACAACAAACCCGGGATGAAAAAGTTGGTTTCAATTTTTTTTCATTATTCTGTCGAAAATCGCATTGTCGGAGAAGAGTATGTAGAAAGTGTTTTCAGCAATTGGAAATGGGATGGATGACCGAAAAGCGCTTCCTGCCGTCAGGTTTCGGGAATATCATTTAAGTCAGGCACTCAATCACCCCAGGGGAGGATAAACGAGATGAATATTGAATACAAAACTTTCCGCACTGACTCCGATTGCAACCGGGATGCCGCAAATGCATTGGACGAGGTGATGAAAAATGAAGCTCCGGAAAAGAGCTATTCTCAGATGATCCGTTTCCGACTTGCCGGCCATGCGGTGAAGGAGTGCCGTGATACCTATTTCATTGCCATGGACGGTGCTGTTAGTGTTTCACGCCTCTGGCATGGCTGGGGAATGCATCCGGACTCAATCGGCAACTTCGGGAATTTCAGAACCGCCGATTCATATCAGAGGATGGGAATCGGGCGGAAACTGTTGGAACTCTGGTTCTATGATCTCACCCATTGCCGCGATTTGCCGTTGGGACTTTTCTGTACCGCCAGTCAGCCGCATCTGGTCCGGCTCTACGAGAAATACGGATTCCGCCTTGCCCTGAAGGGAAGTGAGGTCGGTCCGCTCTACTGTCCGCTTGGAAACAGTCCGGACACCTTTCAGCAATTCTGTGAACGCTATTATGCGCCGAACGATTCAAAACTCAGATTTGTCCCCTGTACGACAGGCTATCGCCATGAGATCGACTGTCTTCTGAAATTTGCCCTGATGGATTGTGGAGAAAACTTCGGGTTGCCCACATTCCCGAGCTGCGAAGCCGCAATTCTGGCTCTGGCGAAATCGCCGGAGCTGGGTGTGCTGGAACGGATTGTAACAGATCAGGGACACACCGTCGGCTGGGCGTATACGGGCCAGGGGAAAAGCCGGGAAATACAACTGCATCCCCAGTTCAGAGAATGTGAAATCATCTCTTCAAATTGAAGTCGATCCATTCCTCAGGTGTACATATTTGAAAATCTCCCGACGGGAATCCGGACGTCGATCGACGTTCCGGTTGAATCGTCCCGCGCCGGTTGTGATTTTTCCGGGAGGGGGGCTGCTGATCGTCTGTTTGAGACGGATTCCGAACCGGTACGTCAATATCTACCGGCAGTTTCCCATCATGCGCTGGTTCCCGGGGCGCACGGTGGGACTTAGTTTTTTCGGCTGCTTTCGCGACCTCCTGTTCCAGTGAATTGGCCTCCGCCAGGCGGCATTTTTGATTTTGTTCCAGGTTCGTCCGGCGGAAATTGGGATTTCAATTGACAAAACGACAATTTCATGCTAATTTTATCAGATATCCATATTTGCTTCAGGCTGGATTTTAGACAACGTCGAATAAAGGAGCAAGGCCATTCGGGCATACGATGCGCCTGCCACAAGACCTGGGTCATTATCAATTGGAAATACCAACTTTGAAATCCGAGGAAGAAAAATGAAAGCGGTTATCTCCGTTATCGGCCGGGACGCGGTCGGTATCATCGCCAGAGTGAGCGCGGAATGTGCTGAGTGCGGGGCAAATATTCTGGATATTTCCCAGACAGTGCTCGACGGTTATTTCACAATGATCATGATCGTCGATATCCAGGAACTTGGGGTGGCGTTTCCGGAGTTCGCCGACCGGATGGCCGAACTGGGGCGCCGCAATTCGCTGTTGATTCAGGCGATGCATGAGGATATCTTCAATTCGATGCACAAAATCTGATTTTGCACTGGGAGGCGGCGACGATGTTGAACCGGGAAGATATTCTCGAAACGTTGAGTATGATTCGCGAGGAGTGTCTGGATATCCGGACCATCACGCTTGGAATTTCACTTTTTGACTGCCGCGGCGACGATGCCGTGAGCGTATGTGATAAAATTTACGACCGGCTGATGCGGACGGCGTGCAATCTGGTGAAAACCGGCGACGAAATCGGCAAGATTTACGGTATCCCGATTATCAACAAACGGGTGGCGGTGACACCGGTAGCGTTTCTGTGCGGTGGACTCGGACGGGACGGAGCGCTGCGGATCGCCTCGACGCTTGACCGGGCGGCGCGGGAACTTGGCATCAACTTCATCGGCGGCTACAGCGCGTTGGTGCAAAAGGGGTTTACAGCCGGAGCAAAGACGCTGATCGACTCCATTCCGGAGGCGCTTGCCACGACGGAATTGGTGTGTTCCTCGGTCAACGTCGCTTCGACCCGGGCCGGCATTAACATGGATGCGGTGGGCCGACTCGGGGAGATTATTCGGGAGACCGCCCGGTTGACCGCTGATCGTGGTTCCATCGGCTGCGCCAAGCTGGTGGTGTTCGCGAATGCCCCGGAGGACAATCCCTTCATGGCCGGCGCATTTCACGGTATCGGAGAGCCGGAGGCGGTCATCAATGTCGGGGTTTCCGGGCCCGGGGTGGTGGCTTCAGCGGTCCGCCGGGCCGGGGATTGTTCGCTGGCGGAAATCGCCGAGGTGATCAAGAAGACCGCCTTTAAAATCACCCGCGTCGGTCAGCTGGTGGCCAGAGAAGCTGCCGGCAGACTGAATGTTCCTTTCGGCATTGTCGATCTTTCGCTGGCTCCGACGCCGGCGATCGGCGATTCGGTGGCGCGCATTCTCGAGGCCATCGGACTGGAACGTTGCGGCGGTCCCGGCACGACGGCGGCGCTGGCGCTGCTCAACGACGCGGTGAAAAAGGGCGGAGTTATGGCCTCCTCCCGGGTCGGCGGTCTTTCCGGTGCGTTTATTCCGGTTTCCGAGGACGAGGGAATGATCGAAGCGGTTCGCTGCGGCGCACTCTCGCTGGAGAAGCTGGAAGCGATGACTGCGGTGTGTTCGGTCGGACTGGATATGATCGCGGTGCCGGGCGACACTTCGGCAGCGGTACTTTCCGGCATCATCGCCGATGAGATATCCATCGGAGTAGTCAACAATAAAACCACTGCAGTGCGCATCATTCCCGCCTGCGGCTGCCGGGTCGGCGACACGGTGAATTTCGGTGGACTGCTCGGAGAGGCGCCGGTGATGGCGGTTAACGATTGTTC
>CAKUKT010000202.1 GCA_934663655.1 uncultured Victivallaceae bacterium | reverse complement strand
CTGCAGCGGAGAAAATCCAGACCGTAACCGGAGTAGACTTCGTGTCTGGCGACAAACTCCGTCCCGACGGGAAGGGTTTCCATCGCCTTCCGGAAATATTCGGCTTTCCGGCTTTCATTTCGGCTGACTCCCTTGAGGGTGTAACGCACGGTATCGGCGCCGACATCCTCGGCTTTGCTCACATTGGGCGAAAAGATATCGAGGTTGCCGATGACCGTCGAACTCGCCCGGTCGTAATCCTGAAAATTCTGAATTGGAGTGGCGGCGGTGATGTGATCGGCGGCGTCGAAGCGGATCGTGAGATAATCGTCACCTTTGTCGATGAGGGTGCCGACGGAGAAGTTCTTCCACACCGAACGGATGGTGAGACCTTTGACGGTGAGTTTTTCGCAGTTGCGGAAATAGAACGGCGTGGTTTTTCCTGCTGCCACCACTGCGCCGTCGGCTTCGATGGTGAGTTCATTGCAGCGGTCGATGGTTACGGAATTGACCGCTTCGCCGGGAAAGTCGTAGACCCCGGGAGCGATTTTCAGTACCACCGGGCCGTCGGCGGCGGCGCAGGCGTTGAAGGCCTGTTGAAACGCGGCGACGTCACTTTTTCCGTCGTCAGGAACCGCGCCGAAATCGGCGGCGGAAAAAAGAGTCTGAGCGCCGAGTACCCCTCCGGAAATCATCAGCAGTACTCCGGCGGCGAATCGATCTTTTTTCATTGGTTCATCTCCCGAAATGTTTTGGGTTTTCCGGATTGCGGTTTACGATAATATTATATCCGTTCCCATCCGTTTTGCCAAAAGTAGAAATGTTACACTTATATCACATTTATTACTTTTTAGTTGAAAAGATTTTTTTAAAACCCCATCGCCATACTTGCAAATAAGCAGCATGATGTTATATTTACACAGTTGACGGGATTTTCAACGCGATAACATAATAAGAGAATTGTTACCTGTGGAACGGGATTTCTTTCAGAGCGTGTTTGAGCGTGCCGCCGCTGCGATGAAGCAGGGGGGAAAACTTCATTTCGCCCGGCCGACGCCGCTGCCGGAGGCACGGCCGATCTCCCTGCTGCCGAACCCCCGGGTGGTGATTCCGCTGTCGGGGGTGATGCCGTTCGAGTATTCCGACGGGGAAAAAATTCATTTCGGGGCCAACCTGCTTCCCGGCAGCGGTATTTACGCCGGTCCCTATGGCTGGAGCAATCCCGGCTGGAATTGTGTTCAGGAGTTCGTTTCGCTGGTTTTTCACAACGAATATCTGCGTTTTATCCATCTGTCTCATGACGGTTCTCCCGCGTCTCCCGGGGGGCCGGACATCGGCAAGGAGGTTTATCACACTTCACTTCGCCCCTCCCGGACAGTGAGCCTGCTCGTCGGCGTGATGAATTCCTACTCCGAATCCCCGGCCGATGAACGCGAAGGCGCTCTCAAAGTGCTGCTGGTGCTGATCGAGGAATCACTATCTCTGCTGCGGCGGGATCAGCCGTGCCGGACCGGCAAGGCTCACCGGGTCTACCAGAATATCCGCGATTTCATGCGCGACAATTACAGCCGGCCGCTGACCCGGGAACTGGTCGCGGAAAGATTTTCCCTCAACCCCTGCTATGTGTCGAGATTGTTCATGGACAACGGCGGCAGTTTCAACGCCTATTTGATGTCACTGCGGATGGACCAGGCGCTTCATCTGCTGGAAAACAGCGATATCTCCATCAAGGAGATCGCTTATCACACCGGCTTCAACTCCACCGGTTATTTCATCCGCTGTTTCAGCGCCCGGTACGGCGTTACTCCGGGAGCCTTCCGGGAGGAGGCGGGGCGGGGCGGCAAAGAGCATGACGCCGGTGATTTTGACGGCGGAATTTGAAAAATCGTCCGACCGGAGCTATATTCCTTCAAACAATTGGAATTTTTATTCGGGAGCGGATATTCATGAAAAAACGTACAAATTTCACCCTGACCGAAATATTGATGGTCGTGCTGCTGATCAGCGTGCTGGCGGGAATCGGTTTCGCCGGGTACACCTATGCCCGCAACTCCGCCCGCGAGTCGGCAACCCGGTCGTTGATCAAACAGCTCGAAGCCGGACTGGAAGCCATCAATACCAAGCTGGGATATCTCCCGGTTACCGAAGAATTCAAGTGCTTTAAGATTACCTACAATGACGGCGAGGTCACCAATATCGAAATCGGCAGCGGCAGCAGTTTTACCGCGCTCCCGGACGATGCCCGCAAGGAGTTTCTGCGTCTGGTCAGCGGCGAAGCTCTGCGCAAAAGTTCTGAAGTGGACGAAATCATCGTCACCGACAGCTGGGGCGGAACGATTTACTATCGCAACAACGCTAACAACATCAACAAGAGCAAGTTCGATCTGGTTTCCGCCGGTCCGGACGGAGTTTTCGGAACTAAAGGCAAGGATAAGCCGGTCAATGACTCCGGGGAAGAAGCCGATCGCGACGATTTTTATGACGGCATCAACTGGGGATGCGACGACATCGCCAACTTTGAATAAGTCAAAGGTTTTTGCGAACGCCGTCCGGTCGACTGGACGGCGTTTTTTTTATTGACACGGCATATTGTGTCCAATCTGAGCACAGCGGGGGAGGGGGATGGAACTCTCAGGCGAGCGGCAGCCATTCGCGTCCGGACGCGTACAACATCCGTTGCGCCGCTTCCGGGCCGGAACTTCCCGGCGCGTAGGTTTCAAGCGGCAGGAGTTCGTCCCACATCTCCAGCACCGGAGTGAAGATCCGCCAGCTTTCGGCAATCACATCGGCGCGCATGAATAGCGTCCGGTCGCCCAGCATCGCGTCGAGCAGCAGTCGCGAATAGGCGTCCAGAGGTTCGTTCTCCGAATGGGTGTCGCGGTAGCGGAAACTCAGCTCCTGGGTTCCCATGCAGAGTTTCGGTCCGGGCTGCTTGGCTTGAAGCCGGAGCCGCATGCCTTCCTCGGGCTGGACTTCGAGAATCAGCATGTCCGGCGCCAGAGATGACGCGCTTACCGGTGAGAAAATCGAATGGGGTATCCGCTTGAACACCACTGCGATTTCACTGCGCTTCTGCGCCAGGCGCTTGCCCGAACGCAGGTAAAACGGCACCCCGCTCCACCTCCAGTTGTCGATCCGAAATTCCGCGGCGACGAAGGTCTCGGTATGCGAATCCGCCGCCACCCCCGGTTCACTGCGGTAGCCGTCATATTGGCCGCGCACCATCCGGGAGCGCAGATCGTCGCGGGAAAAGGGGCGGAGATCCCGGATCAATTTGAGTTTTTCCGCTCCGACGGCATCGGCGGAGAAATTAGCCGGCATCTCCATCGCGGCGAGCGAGAGCATCTCCAGCATGTGATTCTGAAACATATCCCGGAGCAGACCGGTCTGTTCATAGAATGCGGCGCGCTTCTCCACTCCGAGAGTTTCGGCGACGGTTATCTGCACGTGATCGACGTAATGGCGGTTCCACACCGGCTCGAAGAGCAGGTTGGCGAAGCGGAGCATCATGATGTTCTGCACCGTGTCCTTCCCGAGATAGTGGTCGATCCGGTAGATCTGCTCCTCGGCAAGACGGCGATGGAGCCGCTGATCGAGTTCGCGGGCGGAGGCGGAATCGCGGCCGAAGGGTTTTTCCAGGATCACGTGCCGCCAGGCGCCGGAACTCTCGTCGAGCAGACCGGCGTCGCAGATCAGTTCGATCAGCTTCGGATAGAGCGCGGTCGGCGTCGCCAGGTAAAAGGTGCGTCCGCAATGATTGCGGCAGGAACCCTCGATCCGGTCGAGCGTCGCGGCAAGCTGCCTGTAGAAACCGGCATCGTCATAGTTGCCGTGCACATAAAATATCCGTTCGAGCAGCGAATGGTTGGCCCGCGCTCCCCCCGGCAGCCATTCGGCGATGCGGGCGCGAAAAGCGGTGTCGTCGAAATCGGTTCGGCCGCAGCCGACGATATGGGAACTGGGATCAAGCAGATTGCGTCGCTCCAGCGCGGCGAGCGCCGGGAAGAGTTTGCGTCCGGCCAGATCTCCGGAGGCGCCGAAAATCACCAGTGTTCCCGGCGCCGGCTTTACTTCAATGCAGAAACCTTCACTCCAGTTGTCTTCGACGTTCATAAGCAAGTTACTCCTCCAGGTTTGGACGTCGACAATATATATGGTTCAGCGCGGTTTGTCAAGCAGGAAGTGGAGTTCGTCAAGCGTCAGTCCGCCTCCGGCTCCGGGTTCTTCGATTACAGTGCGGAAGAGATCCCGTTTCCGCTCCTGAAGCATCAGCACCCGTTCTTCGACCGAATCCCGCATCACCAGTTTCAATGTGCTGACCGGACGGGTCTGACCGATCCGGTGGGTCCGGTCGGCCGCCTGAAGTTCCGCCGCCGGGTTCCACCAGGGATCATAGAGAATTACCGTATCCGCCGCAGTGAGGTTGAGCCCGGTGCCGCCGGCTTTGAGACTGAGCAGGAAGAGGGGTATCTCCGGGGTGTGGTTGAAGTGGTCGACATGCTGCTGGCGGTGCCGGGTGGCGCCGTCGAGATATTCAAACGGTATCTCCGCCGCTTCCAGCGCCGGGATCAACAGCTTGAGCAGGGAGGTGAACTGGCTGAAAAGCAGCATCTTGTGTCCGCTGTCGATGTTTTCGTGCAGGAGTTCAAAGAGCAGCTCCTCCTTGGCGGACGGAACCCCCGCTCCCGCCTGATCCGGCAGCAGCGCCGGATGGCAGCAGATCTGCCGGAGGCGCAGCAGCAACGTGAAAATCGCGGTATTGCCGCGTCCGGGATCACCGGTCACCCGGTCGAGTTCTCGTCGTCCCTCCTCCAGGATATGTTCATAGAGTTCGCGCTGGGCCGGGGAGAAGTCGCAGTAAAGCAGCAGTTCCGAACGTGGCGGCAGATCCGCGGCCACTTCGCGTTTGGTGCGCCGTTTGATGAACGGAGCCAGTTGCAGACCGAGATTGCGCCGGTTCTCCTCCTCGTTGCCGGTAGCCAGACGCCGTCGGAACGCACCGAGCGTACCCAGCATGCCGGGCTGAAGGAAATCGATCACACTCCAGAGATCCTCCGGGGTGTTCTCCAGCGGGGTGCCGGAGAGTACGATCCGGTGGCGGGCGGGAATGATCTTGCAGCTCCGGGCATTGCCGGAACCGGGGTTTTTGATGTGCTGCGCCTCGTCGAGAATCACAAAACTGAATTTAATCCGGCGCAGTGTGTCCG
>CAKUKT010000201.1 GCA_934663655.1 uncultured Victivallaceae bacterium | reverse complement strand
CTTTCCGTAGTCGGGGTTCGGGATCTTCACCGCGTCGTGAATGCCGATATTCCCGGAATGCATCGCAAAGAGCACTTCGAAGTAATCGCGATAATATTTCGCCTTGGCCTTATTCTGCGGTTCGCAGGTAAGGTAGTAGCTGCCGAGCGTGATGTCGTGGGTCGGCGACACGATCGGTTTGCCGTTGGCGGGAGAGAAGATGTTGTTGGGTGCAAGCATCAGGAGCTTGGTTTCCATCTGCGCCTCGTTCGAAAGGGGCACATGAACCGCCATCTGGTCTCCGTCGAAGTCGGCGTTGTAAGCGGTACAGACCAGCGGATGGAGCCGCAGCGCCGAACCTTCGATCAACACCGGATCAAAGGCCTGAATACTCAGTCGGTGCAGCGTCGGCGCCCGGTTCAGCATCACCGGGTGCCCCTTGGTGACTTCGGCCAGAATGTCCCAGACCACCGGTTCACCGCGCTCGATCATCTTCTTGGCGCCGCGGACGGTGTGCGCGAGATCACGTCCCTTGAGGTGGCGAATGATGAAGGGTTCAAAGAGAACCATCGCCATCTTCTTGGGCAGACCGCACTGGTGGATTTTGAGTTCTGGTCCGACGACGATCACCGAACGACCGGAATAATCGACCCGCTTGCCGAGCAGGTTCTGGCGGAAACGTCCCTGCTTGCCTTTGAGCATGTCCGAAAGACTCTTGAGCGGACGGTTGCCGGCGCCGGTAACCGGACGGCCGTGGCGACCGTTGTCCATCAGGGAGTCGACCGCTTCCTGAAGCATACGCTTTTCGTTGCGGATGATGACTTCAGGGGTGCGCAGGTGCAGCAGGTTGTTCAACCGGTTGTTGCGGTTGATGACCCGGCGATAGAGATCGTTGAGGTCGCTGGTGGCGAAGCGGCCGCCCTCCAGCGGAACCAGCGGACGCATATCCGGAGGAATCACCGGCAGCGTCGTCAGAATCATGTATTCCGGACGCGACCCGCCGGCCATGAACCCCTCGACCAGCCGCAGCCGCTTCGCCAGCTTCTTGCGCAGCGCCTTGTTGTGGCTGACCGCCAGTTCGGCTTCAAGCTGATCCTTGAGTTGAGCAAGATCGATGCGTTCGAGCAGCGTCTTGATCGCCGGCGCCCCCATTTCGGCCATGAAGGCGTCGCCGTAATCTTCGCGCGCCTGCCGATATTCCATTTCGTCCATGGTCTGGGCCACCTGAAGCGGCGTATCGCCCGGATCGGTGACGATGTATTCTTCGTAATAGATCACCTGTTCGAGCTTTTTGGCAGAGAGATCGAGCATCAGTCCGATCCGGCTGGGCATGCACTTGAAAAACCAGATATGCGAAACCGGTACTGCCAGTTCGATATGGCCCATGCGTTCGCGCCGCACCTTGGCCTGAGTGACTTCAACGCCGCAACGATCGCAGATGATGCCTTTATTCTTGATGCGTTTGTATTTTCCGCAGTTGCATTCCCAGTCCCGCGTCGGCCCGAAAATACGTTCGCAGAAAAGTCCGCCCTTTTCCGGTTTCAAGCTGCGATAATTGATCGTCTCCGGGTTCTTGACCTCGCCGTGAGACCACGAACGGATCGTTTCCGGAGAGGCGACATTGATCGAGATGGCACTGAACGAGTTGGCCGTTTCCCGGCCCAGCATCTCCCGATAAGCGTAAGTATTGTCAATCAAGGTAAATCCCTCCCTGATACCAGTTGATTATTTATCGGACGTCTTGCGGATCGTGCGGATGTCGAGACCGAGACTCTGCATCTCCTTCATCAATACGTTGAAGGATTCCGGACGTCCGGCCTCAAGCACGTTCTGCCCCTTGACGATCGACTCGTAGATCCGGGCGCGCCCGGTCACATCGTCGGATTTGACCGTCAACATCTCCTGAAGGTTGTAGGCTGCGCCGTAAGCCTCGAGCGCCCACACCTCCATTTCTCCGAACCGCTGACCGCCGTGCTGGGCCTTGCCGCCGAGCGGCTGCTGCGTAACCAGCGAATAGGGTCCGACCGCACGGGCATGAATCTTGTTGGCGACCAGGTGGTCGAGCTTGAGCATGTAGATCTCGCCGACCATCACCCGCTGATCAAATTTATCCCCGGTGCGACCATCATAGACGTCAGTCTTGCCGTCGTAGACATATTCACCGTTTTCGTTCCTGCGGAACCCCCAGTGATAGTTGCGGCCGTGTTCCTCGGCGAACTTGACGTTCGCCTCCTCCATCAGTTCGACGATCTGCTTTTCGCTGATACCGTCGAACACCGGAGTGGCAACCTTGATCCCGAGCATACGCGCCGCCCAGCCGAGATGGGTTTCGAGCACCTGCCCGATGTTCATGCGGCTCGGCACGCCGAGGGGATTAAGCACGATGTCAACCGGCGTGCCGTCCTCGAGGAAAGGCATATCCTCAACCGGAACAATCCGGGAAACAATACCCTTGTTACCGTGGCGTCCGGCCATCTTGTCGCCGACCTGAAGTTTCCGCTTGCAGCCGACGTAGACCTTCACCCGCTTCACGACGCCGTCCTCGTCAGCTTCGGGCGAATCGATGCTGTTCATCGACCGGCGGCGGCGTTCCTCGTTCTCGGCGAACTGCGGCAGGAAGGTATCGATAATGCCGGAAATCAGCGTCTTCTTGTCGCAATCCTCCATGCTCCATGAATCGTAATGCGAAGCCAGCGCCTGAATCGCACTCTTGGTGATCTTGCGATTCGCCGAAATCAACACCACATTTTCCTCCGCGGAGGTGTCGAGAATCGGCACCGGCAGCTTGGTCCCGAGCATCACATCCGAAAGCCGCGCGGCGAGATCCTCGATCAGACCGTTGCGGATCTCGTTCCAGTCATTGCGGATCAATTTCTCCTGAGCTTTCTTCTCCGCTTTGCTCATGTTGCGGACGGAAGGCTCACGCGCATATTCCGTGCGGATGTCCATGACGATGCCGCCCTTGCCGCTCGGAACCAGCAGACTGGAATCCTTGACGTCGGCGGCCTTCTCGCCGAAAATCGCCCGGAGCAACCGTTCCTCGGGAGCGAGTTCAACCTCGCTCTTCGGGGTGATCTTGCCGACCAGAATGTCACCGGGCTTCACCTCGGCGCCCTTGAGCACAACACCCCGGGAATCGAGGTTACGCAGCGCGTCGGGGCTGACATTCGGAATATCGCAGGTGATCTCTTCGGGACCGAGTTTGGTTTCCCGGCTGGTGATTTCAAATTCATC
Source organism: uncultured Victivallaceae bacterium (assembly GCA_934663655.1). GTDB lineage: Bacteria > Verrucomicrobiota > Lentisphaeria > Victivallales > Victivallaceae > UBA1784. The sequence continues at coordinate 2,018 of CAKUKT010000201.1, read as the reverse complement.
GATGTGCACGCTGGTGTAGATATCCTCCTTCACCAGCCGTTCGCTGACGATGATCGCGTCCTCGAAGTTGTATCCGCACCAGGGCATGAAGGCGACCAGTACGTTGCGGCCGAGCGCAAGTTCACCACCCTGGGTGGCGGCGCCGTCGGCGAGCAGCGTGCCGCGCTCCACCTTGTCTCCACGACGAACCACCGGACGCTGATTGATACAGGTACCGGCATTGCTGCGCAGATATTTGTAAAGGAAATAGTTTTTCACCCCGGGAGCGTTCTCCTCGCCCGGACGCGGCATTTCGCCGTCCGGAGTGACGATGATGTGATCACTGCAGGCTTCGGCGACGATGCCGGGTTCGGAAGCGACGACCACCGCGCGTGAATCACGGGCAATGCGTTCCTCCAGCCCGGTGCCGACATACGGAGATTCCGGCATCAGCAGCGACACCGCCTGCCGCTGCATGTTCGATCCCATCAGAGCACGGTTCGCGTCGTCGTGCTCCAGGAAGGGAATGATGCCGGCGGCGGCGCTGACCAGCTGTTTCGGCGATACGTCGATATACTGCACGGTCTCGCGCGGAAGCTCTCCGGACTCACCATGATAACGGCACATCACCATCGGGCGCACAAAACGATTGTTTTCATCGAGCAGCGCGTTGGCCTGCGCGATGACGAAGTTTTCTTCCTTGTCGGCAGTCAGATAATCGATCTGATCGGTAACCTGCCCGTCGATGACCTTGCGATACGGGGTTTCGAGGAACCCGTACTTGTCAACAATCGCGTAGAGTGACATCGAACTGATCAGACCGATATTCGGACCTTCCGGGGTTTCGATCGGGCAGATGCGACCGTAATGGCTCGAATGCACGTCACGCACCTCGAAACCGGCGCGGTCACGCGAAAGTCCGCCGGGACCGAGCGCGGAAAGACGCCGCTTGTTGGTCAGTTCACTCAGCGGATTGGTCTGATCCATGAACTGCGACAGCTGGTTGCGGGCGAAAAAGTCGCGGATGACGCCGGCGAAGGTCTTCGGATTGATCAGCTTGAACGGCGAAACGTTGGGATCCTCGTTGGTCATGCGCTCGCGGATCTGGCGTTCGGTACGGAGCAGACCATTCCGGCACTGATTCTGCAAAAGTTCACCAACGGTTCTGATCCGGCGGGCGCCGAGATGGTCGATGTCGTCTACCTGACCACCCTGGTGACGCAGTTTAATCAGCATTTTGGTCGCTTCCATCAGATCGCGGGGATCGAGCACCCGCTGATCCATCGGAATATCCAACTTCAGACGCTCGTTCAGCTTGAAACGGCCGACCGCGCCAAGATCATAACGGCGGTTGTCAAAAAACAGTCGTTTGATCAGCAGTTTTGCATTGTTGTTGTTCGGCGGATCGCCGGGACGCATGCGCCGGTAGATCTCCTTCAGCGCATCTTCCTCGTCGCGAGTCTGATCCTTGCGCAGACTCGCAAACAGATAGTCGTCTCCGTCGGCGACATAGGCAAGCTCAACCTTTTCAACACCGGCGGCGACCAGCGTTTCCAGGTGTTTTTCGTTCAGCTGCACCAGGCCATCCACCAGCACTTCGTCATTTTCGTTGGTGATGTCGTCGACCGTGTAATATTTGCCGAGCTCGCTCTCCTTCAGCAGGGCGGAAACCGGCTTTTCAACCACCTGGTAGACCTCGTTCAGGATGTCGCGGTTGGTCGGGTAACCGATAGCCCGCAGGAAGGTGGTGATGTAGAACTTGCGGCGACGGCGGCGGCGGTCGAGATAGATCAGGATGCAGTCGTTGATATCAAACTGCACATCCAGCCATGAACCGCGATCCGGAATGATCCGGTAACTGTAAAGCGTACGTCCGGAGGTGTGGCGGGTCTTCTCAAAACAGATGCCGGGGCTGCGGTGCAGCTGGCTGATGATCACCCGTTCGGCGCCGTTGATGATGAAGGTGCCCTGCTCGGTCATGATCGGAATATCGCCCATATAGACGCGTTCGGGAATCTCGGCGCCGTTGACCTTCAGCA
>CAKUKT010000200.1 GCA_934663655.1 uncultured Victivallaceae bacterium | reverse complement strand
GACCGGAAGCAATCTGGTCGACTATTTTCTGCGGGAGATCGTCGGAGGCTCCGGCGGAAGCGAGGAGTACGATCAGCTGCTCTCTTCGATGCCGGACGAGCCGACCGGGTTGCTGGTGCTGCCCTACTTCACCGCTTCCGGCACGCCATGGTTTGACGCGGTGACGCCGGGTTGTCTTTACGGCTGGCGTTTCGATACCTCCCGCGGAACGCTGCTGCGCGGACTGCTGGAAGGGGTGGCGCTGGAGATGCGGCTGAACTTCGATTTTCTGCGGCGTGGCGGGATTGAAGTGGAACGGCTGATTGCCACCGGCGGCGGTTTCCGCCATCGTCCGGTGGTGCAGCTGCATGCCGATGTGCTTGAGCTGCCGATTTCGCTCTGTGAGGAGCGCGAGGCCGGCTGCCGTGGGGCGGCGATGCTTGCGCAGCTGGGAAGCGGGGGCGAAATCACGATTCCGGCGCCGCCGGTTACGGCGGTGGTGGAACCGGTTCCGGCCCGGGCGGCGGTGTATCGGGAGAAATTTGCCCGCTGGCGGCTCTTTTCCGGACAACTCCGCGAACTGGCGCCGCAGCTGGCCTGAAACGAAAAAACGAAAGGAAATACGGTTATGAATAGTGAACTCTCCACCCGGGAAATTGTCGCTCGCGCGTGTCGTATCGGCACGGTGGTTCCCGGGTTCAATATTCCCTATCTGCCGATGATGGCGCCGGTGGTGGCGGCATTGCGCGACTGCGACAGCGTCGGTCTGGTGATGGTCGCCAATCTGGAACTGCACAAATTCGCCTCCGGAAGTCTGCGGGCGGTTCGGGACGAGTATGAGAAGTGCCGCGACGATCGCCATACCCGGCTTCATCTCGATCACGTGCCGGTTATCGACGAGGACCAACAGCTGGTCGATTACTTCACAGTGATCGGCGAAGCGCTTGATCTCGGCTATCAGTCGGTGATGATCGACGGATCCCGGCTGCCGTTGAAGGAGAATATTGCGGCGACGGAGCGGATCGTGAAGCTGGCCTCCGGTTACGGGGTGCCGGTCGAGGCTGAACTGGGGGCGGTGCTCGGCCACGAGGCGGGGCCGCTGCCGCCATATGAGGAGCTGTTCGCCAGCCGTCGCGGCTTCACCGATGTGGAGGAAGCACGGCGTTTTGCGACGGAGAGCGGATGTGACTGGCTGTCGGTGGCGGTGGGCAACATTCACGGGGCGATTTCGGCCGCCGGCAAGCAGAAGGAGAAGCCGCGCGCGCGGATCGACCTCGAACATCTGCGCCGTCTGCACGAAGCCGCGGCAATTCCGCTGGTGCTGCACGGCGGTACCGGCATTGAACCGGAATATCTTCGCGGCGCGATCAAATGCGGCATCGCCAAAATCAATGTGGCGACGGCGATCCGGCAGCCCTACGAACGGGTATTGGCGGAAAAGGGGACGGCGGCGGCGCAGCAGGCAGTCTATGACACCATGGGGGCGATTCTGCGCGACGAACTTGGTATTGCGGGATCCGCTGAACTTATTTGAGCGGTGTTTCCCGGGAGGAGGGGACGCCGGAACCGGAGTTCCCGACGGCATCGACCGCGTGCAGGAAACGCAGCGTCTTGAGCCCGTCGAACCAGCGGTGAAACGCCCGCAGTTTCGCCTCCCGGGTATCCGGCTGGTTGGCGGCGATCTCCGGCCAGAGCTGGAAAAATCTTTCCCGTTCAAAAAAATCCACGGCGACCCGGTCGAGTGAGCTGCGGAAGTTCTTCGCCTCTCCGGCGAGACCTTCCGGTGCGGTGGCGGCGGCGATCACTCTGCCGAGCATTGCAAAGGCGTGGTCGGAAATCTCAGGAAGTTCCTCTCCGGCCAGCAGGGCGGAGACCGCCGGGCCGGTACCGAAGGGGACGCGGGCGGAACTTCGCGGTGACGGGAACACCAGAGGATCGGAAATTCTGGCGAGGGTTCCCAGTTTGGCCAGCTCCTGGAGAAAGTAGAAATCCTCTCCGGCGCGGCGTCTCTTCATCCCGCCGGCGCGGATGCAGGCGGCCGCACGTACCGCGAACCCCGACCCGATGGCGATGAAGTCATAAGGCGACCCCGCCCGGTGGAGCGAATCGGCATAACGCTGCAGATAGCGCTCATAGCGGCGGATCGCCGCCTCCTGCGCCGGGGAGGGCGCGGCACGGTGGCTGACGGCGATCAGCACTCCCGGCGCGGCGGGGGTGGCGGCCAGTACGGCGCGGACGCGTCGGAAGTAATCCGGTGCCACCCGGGAATCGGCGTCGAGAGAGAAGATTATTCCCTGTTCCACTGATTCGGGGGTGCGCGAGGCGATGAACATATCCATGCCGAGCCGACGGGCTTCCCCGACCCCGCCGGTGAGCTCGGGGGCGTAAACCGGAAACAGCCGCCTGTTCTCATAAAGCGGTTCGTTGGACAGACGTTCGAACAGCCGCCGGGAGGATTCCGGATCCGTTCCGGCCGGATAATTGACCACCACGATTACCGCGACATCGCCGTCACCGGCGGCGGCGAGCGAGGCGAGCGTTGCCGGAAGTTCCTCCTCCTCGTCGTAGGCGGGGATCACCACCGCTTCCGGAAAAGCGGCAAGTTCCGGCGGCGGCTTGGGAATCCGGGGCGTCCGGCGCAGATATTTGCAGAAGTCGCGCTCTTTCATGCAATGCCTGGTGTGCGTGAATTTTTCCGTCGTGCAGCGGAAATCCCTCTATTCGCGCGTGAGTTTGAAAACTTTACTGGTGGAGTATTCCCCCTTTTCCAGAAAATTCCGCAGTTCCGGTGTGGAATTGAAAACCATGTTCCGCCCGGAATTGCAGCGGAGATCCGGCGATGCCGGGCGCTTCTGATTGTCGGGTTCGCCGCAGAAATTGACAAAACGCAGTTCCGGAACTGTCTCCGTCCCGGCGAGTTCCAGCGTCGCGAAAAAGGGCGGATAGAGAAATACCGCGGCGGAATTGTAACGGTTCTCCCGGCACATCGTTTCGTTGTCCGGCACCGCTACCACAAAACGCTTTCCGGAGAGGGTGAAAAGACCACCGGTAAACGGCGGCCAGTCGGAAAATTCCCCCTCCGGCGGATCGAGCAGCCGGAGCCGCGCCTGAAAAGCCTTTCCATCCGGGAATTTCGGAGCAGGGGACAGTTCAAGCGTATAATGACGTTCGCCGTCGCGGCAGTGCCAGAGCCCGAGGTATTCGGGAGGAATCTCCGTCAATTCCTCCTTGCCAAACGGCGGTTCAACGGTGCCGACGTAGCAACCGGTCAGCATCGTGATCGAAAACAGACCCAGGAACAGGAACGCAGTCAGATGTTTCTTCATTCTCTCATCTCCATGAACATGATGCGCCGGGAGAGATTCTCATTCCGGATGGTTGAACGTCTGCCGGCCGCGGCTTTCGGCGGGGGAGGGGATTGGTGTTTCTGTTTCGGTGATTGCCGGAGAACTTCTTCACTCCACTCCCGCCTGAATCAGCAGCTCCCTTACCGCACGAAGCGGCAAGCCGACCACATTATCGCTCTCGCCTTCCACCGAATCGACCAGCATCTCACCATGTTCCTGAAGCGCGTAGGCGCCGGCTTTGTCGAGCACGTGAACGAGTTCAAGGTAGCGACGGGCGGTGGCTTCGTCGAAAGGTTTAAAGGTAACCCGGGTAATTTCGCTCCGGAGCAGATGCAGCGGCGGACTCTGGCGGATCAACGCCACGGCGGTGATCACTTCATGGGTGTGCCCGGAGAGTTCAAGCAGAATTGCAAGTGCTTCGTCCGCCGACGCCGGTTTACCGATGATCCGGTTGCGATGAAGAATCACCGTGTCGGCTCCGAGCACCAACGCCTGGGGATGACGGTCCGCAACGGCGGCGGCTTTGAGTTCGGCGTTGCGTTCCGGCAGGGAACGGGGATCCGCGGCGGAAACAAGTTCCTCCACCTCGGCGCATTCGACGGTGAAATCAATTCCGGCGGCGGCGAGCAATTCGCGGCGGCGCGGAGAATTAGAAGCCAGGATCAACGACATTTATCGGATTGACGGTCACCGGTTCCTCGCGGTTTTCGCCTCCCAGTGATTCGACGGAGAAGATGATCCGGTCGAGATTTTCAATGCCGAAGAGCCGCTTGAACAACGCCAGCAACTGCGGTTTGATTTGATCGGCGAGTTCCGGTACTCCACTGCCGCCGTCGTCGCCCGGGTCGAAATTGCAGTTGATCACCAGCGAATAACGGTGGCCGGTGCGGTAGAGGTGGATTCGGTTGACCGACAGTTGCGGATAACGCTGCAGTTCATTTCTGGTGGCGTCGGTGATCGCTTCACGGGAGATCAACAGGTTACCGCCGTCACATTTGACTTCCACCTGGCGGCAACGACGTCTCCGGAAAATCAACATCAGAATCAACCTCAGGATCAACACCAGCGCCAATACCACAACAATCAGCACCAGCGCGGTGAAGTAACCGCGGTTGAAATCGTTATTCAACAATTGCTTCCAGAAATCGATACTGAAAAAACCGCTGTTTCCGGACTGGACGGCGAAAAAATTCATAACCTTTCCCCCCTCGGTGATTACTGATTTCAGCCCGCGGCGGCACGGAAATCCGTCCCGCCGCGGTACCGGCGGTCAGTTGAGCGGCAGCCCGGTTTCCACAACCGCTTCGGCTTCGGCGGCGTCGTCGGACTCTTCAGGCTGGGGATCCTCAACCTCCTGAATCAGTACGTTCACGCCGGTGACGGTCATGCCGGTGATCGCCTCAATGCTGGAGATGACCTCCTTCTGAACCTTTTCCGCGACCTCGGGAAGCCGGAAACCGAATTTGACGTTGAGTTTCACTTCGACCGAAACCCGGTTTTCCCCGGCGAGTTCAACCGAAATGGCCCGGGACTGCATGCGGCGACTGCCGACCAGCTCCGCGATGTTGTCCACAAGAGCGCTTCCAGCCAGGCGGGAAACGCCTTCAACGCCGAGGGTGGCCCGGCGAACCAGCGCCGCGATCACATTTTCATGGATCTTGACCTCGCCGAGCGCCGAGTCGTCAATGACGGTGGTGCCGGCGGGCTGCGCCGCAACTTCCTTGTCCTGAACTTTTGCTGTGCCGGTGTTTGCCGCTTTCATTGCTTGTCCTCCTGTGGTTTTTCGCTCTCCTGGAGCATACGAGCGACGAATCCGGTATCATATTTGCCTTCGATGAAGCTCTTATGCCGGATAACTTTCTTCTGGAACGGCAGGGTGGTTTTCACCCCTTCCACGACCATCTCATCCAGTGCCCGGTTGCAGAC
>CAKUKT010000199.1 GCA_934663655.1 uncultured Victivallaceae bacterium | reverse complement strand
GGAAAAACCCCCACCGCATCGTTTGTTATATCGGCCCGTCTGCGCCATCCGGACTGGTATGCGCCGGACGGAGGCATTTACAAATATGGAGAGAAAGAGAACATTCTCGGCGATTATTTCCTCAAGTTGGCCGCCTCCGGCAACCCCGGTCGCCCGTTGCGGGGTTTCGGCATTCACGGTTCGCCCGAAGGGGTGGATGTGACGCGCTCGCTCAGCAACGGCTGCATCAGAATGCGCAACGCCGACGTCGAGAAGATATATCTGCTCTCACCGAACCGCACTCCGGTCGGCTTTGTCGACTGATCCCGACCAGGACCTCTTTTCAGGAGAAAACAATTATGCCGGAAGTCTCATTCGAGTTTGAAAAACCGATTCTTGAGTTGCAGCGGAAAATCGAGGATCTGAAAAAAATTTCCCTCGACGACATCGACATCTCTGCGGAAATCTCCGCCCTTACCGACCGTCTCGACACCATGCGCCGCGAGATCTACGATAACCTTTCTCCGTGGCAGCGCATTCAGATCGCGCGCCATCCGAACCGTCCCTATACGCTCGACTACATCGAACGACTTTTCAACAACTTCATCGAACTTTCCGGAGATCGTCGCTTTCACGACGACAAAGCCATCGTCGGCGGATTCGCCTTCTTTCACGGAAAGCCGGTGATGGTTATCGGCACCCAGAAGGGACGCGACATGAAAAGCAACGTGATGCGCAACTTCGGCTGGCCGTCGCCCGAGGGATACCGCAAGGCCATGCGGCTCATGCAGCTGGCCGACAAAGCCGGAGTGCCGATCATCACGCTGATCGACACCCCGGGAGCCTTTCCCGGCATCTCCAGCGAAGAGCGCCATATTGCCGAGGCAATCGCGGTCAACCTGCGGGACATGTTCAAACTCCGGGTGCCGGTCATTTCGGTAATCATCGGTGAAGGCGGTTCCGGCGGAGCGATCGGCATCGGCGTCGGCAACAAGGTGCTGATCATGGAAAACGCCTATTATTCGGTAATCACGCCGGAAGGCTGTGCCGCCATTCTCTGGAAAGACCGCAAGTTCGCACCCCAGGCGGCGGAGGCGCTGAAGCTCACCGCCGAGAAACTTCTCGAACTCGGCGTCGCCGATGAAATCGTCCCGGAACCGCCGGGCGGCGCTCATTCCGATTTCGATCAGGCGGCGGCCAGACTCGGCGAAGCGCTGGCCCGCAATCTTGCCGCGCTGCGGCGCTCCTCGCCTTCGGCGCTCGTGGAACAACGTTACCGGAAGTTCCGGAACATGGGCAAGGTCATCGAACTCGAGCCGGAACCGGCGGCGACGGATACCAATCCCGCTCCCGGAACTGCCGAGAATGAAAAAGCGGGGAGCGGCAAGGCGTGAAAAACCTGCTCGTCATCCGCAATGCGGAGGAGAGAGACGTTCCGGAAATCTTCCGGCTGCTGGAAATATATGCGAAACAGGGAATCGTGCTCCGCCGCAGCGAGGATGATATCCGGTTTTATCTCGGTAACTTTCTGGTCGCCGAACGTGGCGGTCTCATCCGCGGCTGCGCGGCGGTGCGCGACTTCGGCGGCAACCTCTACGAGGTGCGGTCGGTCGTCGTCGCACCGGAGGATCAGGGCAAGGGGGTAGGCCGGGCGATGATCGAAGCGATTATCGCCGGAATGCGGCTGCGTTCCGGCCGCTGGCGTCTATTCACTCTGACCGGCCAGCCGGAGTTTTTCATGCGGCTCGGTTTCCACATTGTCGATCGGCGGCAATTCCCGGAGAAGATCTGGAGCGACTGCGCCAACTGCCCGAAAAACGAATGCTGCGACGAAGTCGCGCTGATGATTGAACCGGAAGGATGACCTCTTCCCCAGTAACCGGCCCGAACAACCGGAAATCAGGAAAACTGCGGCAGCCCCCGCCCCGGAATGGACACCGATCGGGGAACACGGAAACCAGGGGACTTTGGCACCCGGCAATACGTTGACGCTTCCGGCCGATGTTCAATCCTCCGGAACCGGCTCTCCGGGAGTGAAGTCATTGCAGGCCTGAACATAGGCGATAATGTTTTCCAGCGGGACTTCAGGTTCGACCAGATGGGTGGGGGCGGCCAGCAATCCCCCCTGCGCCCCGGCGATCCGCAGATTGCCGATGGTCTCCCGATAGACCTCCTCCGGAGTTCCGTGCGGAAACAACGTCTGAGTACCGAGCGTACCCCAGAAGGAAAGCCGCGAACCATACTTCCGGTGGATATCGGCAAAGTTCATGCATTCCGGCTGAACCGGATTCAGAATATCCACCCCGACCTCAATCAGATCTTCGATAAAGGGTTCGATGTAGCCGCAGGAGTGGTAGCAGATCAACACCTCCGGTTTCTTCGCCCGGGCCGCCGCAATCACCCGCGCCAACCGCGGCTTCAGCCATCGCCGGTACAACTCTTCCGACATCATGATCGTGTGCTGCATGCCGATATCATCGCCGAGAAACACCAGATCCGCCCCCGCTTCGGCGTAAGCGGCGGCGCGGCGGCTGGAAATCTCCGTGACCCGGTCGAGATGGTAAACCGCACATTCGCTCTCCTCCATCATATCGACCATCAACGCCTCCATACCGCGCATATACCAGGCGGTCTCCCAGACCGTGCACTGCATATTGCCGCAGACGAAAATATCCTTCTCGTGCAGTTCCCGGATTTCCCGGGCGGCCGCCTCCTGCTGGGAAGCAGCAAACTCCGGATAGGGGTACTTCCGGAACTGCTCCAGTTCAGTGAAGTCCCGCATCGGGAAGTACATCCGGCTCATATGCATCGATTCCGGAGTGGATTCCCGGGCGACGCCCCAGAGGTCGAAATTGGTTGACGGCAGAAACTTCACGTCCGAGAAAAACTTCCGCTGCCAGTCGGTGAAGTCCTGACGGAGAAACGAATATCCGGAGTTCCGGATCGGCAGACCGAATACTCCGGCATAGTCCCGGCTTCCGAAACGCCGTTCCACCTTGTCGATCATCGCCGGACAAAGCGAGAACTCCGGAACCGCGTGCCGGATTCCCTGCCGCCGAAAAATATTCAGGAGATTGCTTCTGCCGCCATCCATATTCGCCCTGCCTTTCCTCGTTCAACCGACCAGGCGCCTCCCGATCCGCCGAAATGCTCTGCTCTCTTTTATGAAGATGTTCAACGCCCGACTGGATACAACGACCTCCCGTCGACAACATCTTACAATAGCATTTCCCGGTCGATTTTCAATCCCCCTCAGGAGGCACCGGCGAAATCAGGCAGAGCCTCCGGAGGCCGTCGTTTTTTTTCCGGACATCCCCCCAAAAAAACGATGGAGCAGCAACTTATCTATCGTAAATTACCTAAATCGGCCCCCCCTCCCCAAAAAAAACGACGGAGCCGCAGCTCCGCCGTATCCGCGACCACGTCGCGCCTGAACCGAAAATCAGTAGGTTATCTTGATTCCGTTGGCGTCGGCGAAGGACTGGAAGATCGTCGAACCATCCAACCCTTTCATTTCCGCTCTCATATCCTGATGAACCATCTTGGAAACGTGGCCGTCGGTCCAGCCGACATTCGCGAAATTGGAGTGCCGGAAGTGGGCGAGGCTGGTGTTGCTGGCAAAAAACAACCATTCGAAGATCTGTTTTTTCGGCGTGAGTTCAACACAGATCGAATCGGTAAGAATCATCTTGTTGGTGGTTATCCCCTGAAAGGAGATGCAGTCGCTGCCGCCGGCGGTGGTCTCACAGGAACGGAGGTAGGGCGACCAGTAATCCATGTATCTGGGCATCCCGTAGGTGAACTGAATATCCGTATCCGCGTCGGCGTTGTATTTGCCGTCAGGATTAAACGACGGACAGATGAAGAGATCGGGATTGGAAGCATAGCCGGTGTATTTGAGAATAAATCCCCACGGCAGATTTCTGATGTACCAGTTTTCCGCGGATCCGCCGCGGACGATGAAACGTCCCTTGTGGTCGTTGTAATAGAAACTCACGCTGGAAAGCACCTCTTTTTGACGGCTGATACAGCTCGTCGATTTGGCTGCCTCGCGCGCTTTGGAAAGCGCGGGCATCAACATCGACGCCAGAATCGCAATGATCGCAATCACCACCAGCAGTTCAATCAGCGTAAAGCGCAGACGGGCCGCCCCGGTCGGACCATCGTCATTACGGTTTTCAGCACTCCGCAGCCGCGAATTTACCAACGAAGCCCAAGAGGCTTTCTGTTTTTCAATTGCTCGCATTTTTCCCTCCATTCGAATTTAACCAGGTGCCATTGACGATGACCAAAAACGTATCATAATTTGCATATATAATATTTTAGGCGGGGTGGTGAAAAAAAGCAGCATCTACTGGTGTCAATTTTCGTAACCAATTGCTGTCAATTTTTCAAAAACCCTTGATTTATCAAGTTTTTCCGTATCCTTCCGGCGCGCCGGAAGAATATAAGTTCTCTCCGGCAACCGCGATGGTGATGCATGAAAAACAACAATTTTTGCTCGACTCAACCGGAGAGATTCCGCTGCCCGCGGCTCAGCCGACACCGCTGCCGCAAAAGAGCTCCTTTCCGGCGCATGTTGCCCGAAAAGGCCGGTTATGCTTCAAGCGGCAAAAAAAAAGCGCCTTCCGGCGCCGCGCTCCGGAGGAGGAGGATTCCCCGGGGCAGTTCGTTCTATTTCTGTTTCCGGCGATTCAGATTGTTCTCTTGTTGCCGTTCGCGTCGCCGTAAGAGACAAACAGCGATGTACCATCTTCGTTCTTGATTTCCGCCTTGACCTCCTGCGGAAGTGCTTTGGCGACATGTCCGTCGATCCAACCTATATTCGCACGGTCGCTGTGCCGGAAGTGGGCGATATTGGTACTGCCGCTCGCAAACGACCATTCAAATATCTGCTTGCGGGGAGTCAGGGTTGTGGCGATGGAATCGGTAAGAATCATCTTGTTCCCGGTTATTCCGTTAAATTCGATACATTCACTGCCGCCGGGAGTAACGGTATAGGAACGGAGGTACGGCCCCCAGTTGGTCATATAACGGGGCATGCCGTAAATCAACTGACGGGCCGGATCGACGGCGGCATTGAATTTGCCGTCCGGATTCAGCGATGGGCAGATCATCAGATCGACATTCGATACATATCCGGTGTAGTTCAGCAGATACCCCCAGGGCATGTTCTTGACATACCAGGTCTCCGAAGCTCCACCACGGACAATGAACTTTCCCTTATTGTCATTGATATAAAAACTGAGACTGGAAAGCACCTCTTTCTCCCGGCCGACGCA
>CAKUKT010000198.1 GCA_934663655.1 uncultured Victivallaceae bacterium | reverse complement strand
GGGCAGATAGGTGTGCACATCGAGCTCCGAAAGTTCCTCCACCGGGTTGCCCGCCGACAGCTCCCACCGGAGCGCCCGGAACAACTCCGCAGAATCACGCCGCAGCGTCTCGCGCATCCGCTCCCCGAAAATCTCACTCTTGACCGCCCCCGGACAGCGGTCGATCAGATGGAAGTAACGATCCGGAGAGGCGTCACCGAGCAGTCTCAGCAACCGCCGCAGCCGACCGGAAAAGGTCCGTTCTCCGGAATCGGCAAAACACAGCGACGGAACCAGAAAAAGCGCCCGCCGCAAAAATCCCGGCAGCGCATCGAATATTCCGGAGATCCGCATGGCGGTGTAACGCTCGTATCCGGAAAAGAGTTCATCGGCACCGTCTCCACTCAGCGCGACGGTGATCCGGCTGCGCGCGAATCGGCTCAGCAGCGCGGTCGGCAGCAGCGAGGCGTCGGCATAAGGCTCGCCGACCCGCGACACCAGATGCTCAAGCAGCGAAAAATCACACGGATCAACCACCTGTTCGTGATGCACCAGCCGGTCGCCGCAGAGGCGATTGATCGCTCCGGCGGCAATACGCGCATACGCGCGCTCATCATAACTCTCCTCGGCAAATCCGATGGTAAAGGCGTCACACTGCGACGGCGCCAGCAATCGGGCGGCGACCGAGGCGATGATCGTCGAATCGATCCCGCCGGAAAGAAATACTCCGAGCGGCACATCGGCGACCAGACGTTTCTCCACGGCGCGTTCGACCAGTCGCCGGAGTTCCAGTGCGGCGTCGTCGAAACTGAGATGTTCCGGTTTGAGACTGTACATCAAATGCCAATAGGCGCGGATCGACAACGTGCTGTCCTGCAGATTGAACTCCAGCAGGTGACCGGGGGGCAGCTTACGAACCCGCCGGTACACCGTCCCCGGCCCCGGAATATACTGCAGCGAAAGATAGTCGCTGACCGCATTGAGATCGAGTTCGCGCGGTATTCCAGGATGACACCGCAGGCCGGAAAATTCGCTCGCGAAAACCAGCGTGTCGCGGTCCATGAAGTAGAGCAGCGGCTTCTGCCCGAGCCGGTCGCGCCCGAGCAGCAGTTTCCGCCGCCGTTGATCGTAAAGGGCAAAGGCGAACATCCCGTCGAGCAGCGCGAGCAGTTCGGAACCGGTCTCTTCGTAAAGATGAACTATCACCTCGGTATCCGAGGAGGTGGAAAAGCGGTGGCCGCGCGCTTCAAGTCCGGCGCGCAGCTCCCGGAAATTGTAGATTTCGCCGTTCAGAACGACGATGACCCGGCCGTCTTCGCTGCCGATCGGCTGGTGCCCGGTGGCGATGTCGATCACCGAAAGACGCCGGTGGCCGAGTACCACTTCAGAATCACAGAAAATGCCTTCATCGTCAGGACCGCGATGCGCCTGGGCTTCCAGCATCGAACGCATTACGGCAACGACCGCCTCACGGTCGGAATGGTGATTGATTATCCCGGAAATGGCACACATGTCAGTCTCAGTATCGGAGCTCCCTGGAGATTCCCGGAACGATGCTCCGCAACCGGAATCCGGGACTCCCGGCCGCGGGGCGGAGCCCGGTCTTCCGGCTCCGCGTTTCCGGGGGGATAATATAAACGTCCCCCGAACGATTTGCAAGCGGCAAAACATCCAGCTCGAAAAAAGTTCCTCCCGCAACTTGATTTTTTTCAAAGACAGGCTATATTTAATGACTTGTATTATGGGATTCAAAAAGCAAAACCAATTTCAGGAGCTTTAATCATGGCACATAAAAAAGGACAATCCAGCAGCCGCAACGGCCGCGACAGCAAGCCGAAGTTTCTCGGCGTCAAAGCCTTTGGCGGAGAGAGCGTCAGCGCCGGTTCGATCATCGTCCGTCAGCGCGGCACCAAGTTCCGTCCGGGACAGAATGTCGGCTGCGGCCGTGACTTCACGCTCTTCGCGCTTTGCGACGGCACGGTTGAATTCTGCAAGTCCCAGCGCAAGGTCAACGTCGTTCCCGCCGCCAACTGAAACAGCTAAAACGGCGGGGCGGACGCTTCACGCTTCAGCAGGTAAAGTCGTGGCAAAGTTCGTTCCGCCGCGGCGAGGCAACTGAGTTTATTCAGCCCTGGAAATTCTGATTCCGGGGCTTTTTTTCGGCCCGGCACCCGGGAAAGAGAGTTGAAAAGATGTTTGTCGATCGCGCAACCATAACGGTCAAGGCCGGTGACGGCGGCAACGGATGCTGCAGTTTCCGGCGTGAGAAATTTGTTCCCCGCGGCGGCCCGGACGGCGGCGACGGCGGTGACGGCGGCAGCGTCTACATGGAAGCTACTCCCAACGAACAAACCCTCGCCCCGCTGGTATATCAGACCGCGTTCCGCGCCAAAAACGGCCCCAACGGACGCGGGGCGGATTGTCACGGCCGCAAAGCCCCCGATGTGGTAATTCCGGTTCCGGTCGGCACCATTGTCACCGACCAGGATTCCGGCGAACTGATCGCCGACCTCGACGAACCCGGAAAGCGCGTAATGCTGGCCGCCGGAGGCAGAGGCGGACGCGGCAACGCCAGATTCCTCTCCAACTTCAACCGGGCGCCGCGCCAGTGCGAACCCGGCGGCGAAGGCGAATACCGGCGCCTCCAGCTCGAACTTAAAACCATCGCCGATATCGGACTGGTCGGCTTCCCCAACGCCGGAAAATCCACTCTGCTCGGAGCAATTTCCGCCGCCAAACCCCGGGTTGCCGCCTATCCCTTCACCACCCTCGCCCCGATGGTCGGAGTGGTGGAATATCCGGATTACCGCCGGATTACCGTCGCCGATATTCCCGGCCTCATCGAGGGGGCGCACGATAATGTCGGACTCGGTCACGCGTTTCTCAAGCACATCGAACGTACCAGCGTACTCGCCTTCGTGCTCAACATGGGGGGCGTCGACGGCCGGTCGCCGATCGACGACCTCTTCTGCCTGCGCCGCGAACTCGACCTCTACATGCCGGGACTGTCCCGGCGACCGGCGCTGATCGTCGCCAACAAAATGGACCTCGACGACGCGGCGGAGAATCTGGAGTTGCTGCGCGCCGAACTCGTCAGCGAAACCATCCGGATCATACCGGTCACCGCCGCCATCGGTGAACTCGGCGATCTCCGTGAAGAGTTGCGCGCCGCCGTCGATGCCGCCGCAACCGGAGCGCGTTGAACGATGGCGGAGACGGTCACATTCGCCGCGATCGGAAATTACGATCCGCCGGCGCTGCGTCCGGCTCTTGAACGGGTGTTGACCCGCCATTTCGAGGCGGTCGGCGGCATTTCGGGGCGCAGCGTGATGATCAAGCCCAATCTGCTCGCCTGTCGCCGTCCCGACGACCCCGCCTGCGTCAATGGAGTTCTGCTGCTCGAAACCGCCCGGCTTCTCCGCGATGCCGGCGCCGCCAAAATCGCCGTCATCGAAAATCCCGCGGTGGAAACCGCTCCGGCGGTACTGCGCGCGCTCGGCGTCCACGACCAGCTGGCCGATCTCGGCGTCTCCATGGCGAACTGCAGTGACTACCGCCGGGTGAATATGCCGGAAGGTGCGACCTTCCGTCAGCTTGAACTCGCGCAGGAGTTCCGTGATTTCGATCTTGTCCTCAATCTCGCCAAGGCGAAAACCCACGGTATGATGACGCTCACGCTCGCCGTCAAGAACCTTTTCGGACTGGTGCGCGGCAGCGAACGCCTCGCCTGGCACCTCGCCGTCGGACGCGACTACCGCCGCTTTGCCGAACTGTTGCTGGATATCCACCTCGCGGTGAAACCGCAGCTGAATCTGCTCGACGCGGTGATCGGTATGGAGGGAAACGGTCCGGGCAGCGGCGATCCGGTGAAAATCGGCTTTATCGCCGCCGCCAATGACGCGCTGGCGCTTGATTCGGCGGTGGCGCCGCTGCTCGGCGTGCCGGAGCTGCTGGAACTTCAGGTCGCCGCCGAACGCGGCCTCCGTCCTGAAATCACCTGCACCGGCGATACGGAAATTGAAGTTGTCCGGCTGCGTCTACCCGATCCGCCGGAACTGGAATATGAGTGGGGCGTCTGGTTTCCGGCGCGGCTGCGAAACTTTCTTCGCCGCCGACTGGTTTCCCGACCGGTGTTACGCCGCGAGGCCTGCATCGGCTGCGGCCGGTGCGTGCAGATGTGTCCGCCGAAATCCCTGCGCCTTGTCAACGGCAAACCGGTTTTCGCGCTGCGTGACTGCATCCGCTGCTACTGCTGTCAGGAACACTGCCCTTGCGGAGCGATCGTCCCCAGACGGACGCTGCTGATGCGCGTCGCTGACCGGATCGAAAGGATTTTGCGACCGTTATGGAGTCGGTGTCGGGTAAAAAAGCGCGATAATCATTGATTTTTTCACAATTTTGCCTTGACGCGGCTGCTTTGAATGTGTATACTATCTAAGGGAGGCGCCGAAACTACGGTTCCGGGTTTCGCGGCCTCCGGAAATGAACAGGGTTATGAACGAAGAAAATAACACCAACGCGCTCGTCAGCGCTGAACACCTCGTCAAGATATATCGCGGTCGACGGGTGGTTGATGATGTTTCGATCAATGTGCGTGCGGGGGAAGTGGTCGGACTGCTCGGCCCCAACGGCGCCGGCAAGACCACGAGTTTCTATATGGTGATGGGGTTGATCCGGCCGGATGGCGGCCGGGTTCAGTTCCGCGACGTGGAGATCACCCGGATGCCGATGTACAAGCGCGCCCGGATGGGGATGGGATATCTCGCGCAGGAGCCGTCGATCTTCCGCAAGCTCACCGTCGAACAGAACATCATGGCGATCCTCGAAACCCTCGCGATTTCCCGCGCCGAACGGCGGCGGCGCTGCGACGAACTCCTCGAAGAGCTCGATCTCGCCCGGCTGCGCAAACAGAAGGCGATGACCCTCTCCGGCGGGGAACGCCGCCGCCTTGAAATCACCCGCGCGCTGGTCACCAATCCCTCCTTCATCATGCTCGACGAACCCTTCAGCGGCGTCGACCCGCTGGCGGTTTACGACGTTCAGCAGATCATTCTCCAGCTCAAGCAGCGTCAGCTCGGGATTCTCATCACCGACCACAATGTCCGGGAAACCCTCTCGGTGGTCGATCGCGCCTATCTGATGTGCCAGGGCCGGATTCTGGTGGAGGGCTCAAGCGAATATCTGGTCAATGACGAACGGGCAAAGGAGATCTATCTCGGTCCGCAATTTTCGATGTAATTTTCCGGGGTTGTCCACCCGCGGCCGTATTCCGGAGGAGCAGGAATGGCGGCAGTTGCGG
>CAKUKT010000197.1 GCA_934663655.1 uncultured Victivallaceae bacterium | reverse complement strand
GCCTGAAGCAGCGCCTGCGACTGGAAAAGCGCCGGATCGCGCTCCTGCAGCGCCTTCGCCTCGGCCACCAGCTCGACAGCCTGCGGATCCTGCGGATCCTTGAGCATCTCCATGAAAACATCGTAATAGTTGCGCTCCCGGAGCGGATACATCGCAAACGCGAAAACCAGCACCACCACCGCGACGATTATGGTACGAAAAACCAGCGGTCTTGATTCCATGACTACTTCTGCTCTCCGGATTCAAGCGTTTTGGGATCGAGCTGGCCCTCGGCATTCTCCACATCGGCAACACCGTTGCGAACCACGCGGATGCGCACCCGGTCGGCAATCTCCACCACCAGATCCTTGTCCTGCACTTCCACCACCGTACCATAGATACCACTCATCAGCAGCACCTTGGTTCCCTTGGTGATCTTGTCGAGCATCTCCTGACGCTTCCGCGCCTGCTTCTTCTGCGAACGGCTGGTGAAAATCATCATCACCGCCAGCACCAGAATCAGCGGAATCATAAATCCCATCATCCCGCCACCCGCGTTCTGGGCGGCGGCATTCCCGGCAGCATTCCCGGCAGCATTTCCGGCGGCATCGGCAAAGAATTTTAACAACATTTCACTTCTCCCTGATCTTGTTTTTTATTTTACAGTGGATTCAATCCATGATCCCCAACAAAATAACGGTTTATTTACGCAGCGGCACCCCGAGCGCACGCAGATGTTTTTCAAAATGGCGCGCCAACCGGTCGTTGTAAGCCTTTTCAAAACGGTGCATTGCGGCGAAAAATTCGCTCCGGAGTTCGCCGCGGAGAATCGGTCCGTAAGTTATGTGGAGCAACTGGCGGGCTTCCGGCATGACCAGCAGCGCCGGAAGTTCGTTGTCCTCGAGTGCAGCGGGATCCGGCACTCGGGAAATATCCGCGGTGATATGATAGAGTTTCAGCATTTCCCGGAAATTCTCCACTGCGCACCGGTGAATCCGGCGATAGAGTCCGGGATCGTTTTCCGCAATTACCGCCACCGCCTCCAGCCAGCTGGTTCCGGCGGTTTTGAGATGGAAACGCCCGTTGGTCAGTCGCCCGACCACCGGGAAGATCGAAAATTTATCGCTGCCGGAGTGCACCGAAATCCGATAACCACCGTAGGTATCAGCAATAGCGGCGTGCACCGCGAACTGGCGTTCAAATTCGGCGACGTCGCCGATGTAATCGATCGCCTTCTGAAATTCCCCGACAAAGCGCGGCGCCAGGGAAATAAATTCCACCCCGCGACGGAGCAGCTCACGCACGATAAACAGATGATGTTCCGGGAGCGTCGGCGCGGTGGTCTCGTCGATCGAAATTTCCAGATCAAACTCGTCCCCGCGGCGGGCCCGCAGATGTTCGCAGACTTCGGAAGCAAAATCGAGCGCCCGAGTGTACATCACCGCACAGCGTCTGGCTTCCTGAGCGGAAATATGGACCATCATTCCGCCTTCCAGCAGAAATTTCTGGTCGGCGTAATCGGCGGTCACGATTTTGCGCAATGCCGCCGGAAGTTCCTCAAAAGCGGCGTTCACCTTTTCCGCACTCCAGTCGGCGGCGGCGGCATTCATCACCTCGGAGAGGTCGAGGGTTATCATCGGCATGCCCGCATCGAGAGCGACATCGATATCGGCAATGTTTTTGAGGTGGTCGCCGTCGGCTCCGTAACCGTCGCGATAATCACATTCGAAGACCATGAAAGTCGCATCGTCGACAACCTGCTGAAAAGTTCGTCCGGTCATCGCCAGCTCCCGCATCGACTGCTGGGCGAGCACCGGCAGAATCTGATGGGTACGAACCGCCTGAAGCTGGCCGCATGTTGCCAGACCGAGCCGGTCGCCGCAGCCGATCGTCGCCCGTTCCCGCCGCAGCGAACGCGGCGCGCACCAGGGGAAGTGACGGCGCAGAGCCGCCGCATTGGCCGCATCCAGCGGGCAGACCAGCGCAACGCCGCCATCATCAAGTTTCATCGCTTCGCCATGAAAACCATCCGGAAGCACACCGCGATGATCGGCGATAACCAGCACAAAGCGCTCCTTTTCATTGCGTCCAAGCATAACGGCACTGTCGCCGAGCTTGTGAATCGACGCAGGAGTGATCGTCGTGGAACCATGTTTCTTGATCATCCCGGAACGTATGGCCTCTTCACTCTTTTTCACCAGCGGCAAACCGCTCTGGGCAATAACTTTGATATCCATAATTCCACCGTTAATTTTCGGCGCCAGACTTCGTACGCACCCGATCGCCGGCCCCGGGAGATTTCGACAACCGCACTTAAACAAATAATATAACACAAAGAAAAGTCATATTCAAGCTGTCCTCGAAACATTCCGGAGGAGTTTTTCCATAATGAAAACAAGCGCCGGCTTTAAAAATCAGCACTCAATCAAATTCCACCGTCCGCCTTTCCGGAAGGCGCGGCGCCACAAGCGTCCACCCCGAGAAAAAAAATAATGCGCCGCGTCACAAAAGTGCAATCAATAGCACAAAAAAGCTATTCACATTGCGATCTTCTCAACTATAATATTGCACAGGAAATATTCCCTGAGTCCGGGACGGATGAAATTGTCAGACAGTTACAAGAAGAAAGGATACAAAAATGTCCGGAAAAAGATTCCTCTTCACGCTGATCGAACTCCTCGTCGTGATCGCGATCATCGCGATCCTCGCCGCGATGCTGATGCCGGCACTTTCCAAGGCAAGGGAAGCGGCCAAGGCGAGCAGCTGCATCGCCAATCAGAAGCAGATCGGCACCTTCTACGCGATGTACGCCGACGACAACACCGGACTGGTCGTCCCCAACGCTTCGGATGTTTACGGTTACACCACCTGGCCGGCGATGCTCGCGGCAAGCGGATACATCCGCTCCTCCGAACCGATCAACGTCGGCGAACGCGACAAGGCCAAGGAGACAATTCTCACCGATAAAGTGCAATACTGTCCGGCGGTGGCGCCGATCGGCCCCACCGACGGAATGTTCGGTTACGGCGCCTGCCCGCGCGGCCAGACCGGCAAGACCTACCAGATCACCAAACTCACCAGCCCGACCCACAAAGACTATGTGAACTACTGGCCGAATCGTCCCTCCAAATTCATCATCGGCGTCGATTCAATCCGCAGCGGCCCAGGAACCACGGTCGATATCGGCGAACAATATGTCTTCGGTTATGCAGACGTCGGCAGTTTCCAAGCGATCCATCTGCGCCACAGCGGCCGGGCCAACGCGGTACTCGCTGACGGCCATGTCCAACCGCTCTCTCAGGGAGAACTGCTCTCCCGCGCGCCCAACTACGGGATCTTTGAATGGGGCGGCCAGTGCGCGCCTCTCAACGAGACCAACAATCTCTATTATCTTGTCTACGAAATCCAGCGTTGACAAACCTGAAAATGCAATCATAAATCATATTCAAATCAGATATGCTCAAATTTCACCGTCTTGCCATGCTCTGCACCCTTCTGAGCGCCGCTTTTATGCTCACCGGCGCCGAACTGCTGAAGGTCAACTTTCACCCCGGCGATCCCGCGCTGGCCGGAGGCGTCGATGGCTCCAATTTCACTCTGATTGAGAAAGATGGGCGCAATACCCTGAAAATCACCCGGGTGTCACCAGCCGTTCTCTCCATCGCCGCACCGGCCGACGCGCCGGAAAATCGACGTCAGACCATCAGTTTCAGCGCACTGCCGGGACCGACCGATCAGTGCTGCGCCCTCATCCGTTTCCGCAATCGCAAAAGCGGCAAAACGGTGGCGACCATGCGCTTCAACGAAGATAATCTGGTCGATGCGATCATCAACGGACACGGCCATTTCGGAACCCGTTCGGAACCTCTGAGCTGGCAGGAATACCGGGTGGTTTTCTCTCCCGGCTCCGAGCAGTGGTTGATCTCCCGTCGTCTGCCCGGCGGCGAATGGCGGGACGGCAATCCCATCCCCTATGAAAACCATCTTCCGATCGATGAGATCGATTTCATCACCTCCCCCGCCAAATCAGGCAATGACAACACCATTTACCTCAGTGATCTGCGAATCGACTGCGAGGATCACTCCTCCCTCGACGGCCGGGAAAACGTGCTGCTTTCGGCCTGCGACACCGAAGCCGCAATCATCGACGGGAGCGGCACCGCCCGTCCCGCCCCGCGCCTCAACGACGGCGAAACCGCCGATGAATCAGCGGAAATCATCGCCGGACTGCCGGCAGTGCTTGAATTCACCATGGCGGAACCAGTAATGGTGAGCACCTTCCGCATCAGTTCCGGCAACTTCGCCTATCTGAACAATCCGAGCGGCGAACTGGCGGTAACCGATTACAAGGTCGAGGGGAAGTCCGCCGCCAGCGGTCAGTGGCGGGAACTTTTCACCCGGAACGCGCTGCCCGGAGCGAAAGCCGCCGGCGCCGCCGGACCGGAACAATTTTTCGATATCGTCGATTTCGATCCGCTCGAACTCTCCGCGCTGCGGGTGACTCTGCTCGGCAGCAACGACACCGGCAGACGCGCCGATCCGGGCGCCAAGCCACCGCCGACCGCGGTTGTCCGCGAAGTCGCGCTCTTCACTCACGAAGCCGTCGCCAATGCCCGCCGCCAGCTCGGCAGCGTACTTCAGGCGGAATTTCGGCTGCCGGTCTACCGCGACCAGCGCGAGGCTCAGCTCTACGCAATTCTCGACGAAACGGTTCCCGCGCTCGAAATCGAACTCGCATTCAAGGAACGCCATCAGAGTGCTGTTCCTGTGCCTCCCCGGAGAATCACCCTCCGTTCCGGCCAGAACATCATTCCCGTGGAAATCGCCGACTGGCCGGATGGTGAATACCGCGCTTCCATTCGCGCCGCGGGCAGAGAATCCGGATTCGGCGGCGAGTTCGGCCGCCTGCTCCGGATCAACCGGGTGCCGGCCGCCGCCATTCCCGCTGGACCGGAAAATGTCGCCGGCAAAAAACTTTTCTTCCCCGATTTTCACTATCTTGCCGACGCCGAAAATCTCAAAATCGAAGTGACTCGTCCGGAGGTTCACCGGGTCGGACATACCTTCCTCGCTGAAAATGAACTCGTTCAGCTCGGCAGCGGCATCGGCTTCAACCGGGACGGGAAACTGGTCGTCCGTTACAACTGCTTTGACCGCGAATGGAAACCGGAGTCGATAAAAAAACGCTATGCCGTCGCCGATCCCGCCGACCTCTCCCAATGGGAACTTTTCGAAGGAGAGCCCGCTGATGTCGAATTTACCACCACCCCGTTGATGCAGGCGGGAAAAAGTTCCGGCGGCAGTGATTTCATCGGCTACAGCTGGGGAG
>CAKUKT010000196.1 GCA_934663655.1 uncultured Victivallaceae bacterium | reverse complement strand
CCGCATCCACCCACTCCGCGGTATCACCGGCGGCGCTCTCCATGCCGAAGCCGACCGCGATCTCCAGTGCGGAGTCGTCGCTGTTCTCACCGCGTTCAGCATATCCCGAACCGATGATCAGCAGCGTGAAAAGGCCGACCAATGCGGCAAGCGCAGCTTTGACCAACCGATCGCGTAACTCAATCATGGCAGATTCCTCCGCGGTTACTGATTATCTCCGACCTCCGAAAAAAGAGGTCGCCACCCCGATTACATTCCGTTGGAATTTTCCAATTCCCGGCGCTGAATTTCCTCACGCCGGGCCATCTCTTCATCAATTGCCGCACATTCGGCGGCAAAACGTTCCGCCGACCAGATTTCCACCCCGATCTCCACACCGACGATACACGCTTCCACACCCGGTCCGAGACCGGTGTAGTCGCGAAAAGCCGCCGGCAGCGTCACCCGTCCCTGACGGCTGATCTTCTCGGAAACGGTCATCGCACCGAAACGCCGCAGCGATCTCCGGGCGGCGAAACTGTTGCCGATCACCTCGACATCCCCGATTTCCCGGGCCCGCATTTCGTGGTAAAATTCTTCCGGATAGATCGCAATCGCCCGTTCCGGCAACGCATGCATAACGACTTCGCCGTCGCAGCGTCGAATGAAATCTTCAACGAAACGCGGCGTCAGTCGGATTCTTCCGTTGCCGTCGATCAGGCAGCGTTCCTGTCCGCAGAATGCCAGCAAATCCAAAATCCTCCGGATTATTTCCAACATTATCCAATATATTCCATTTTTTTCCAAATACAACCCTAAATCGATTTTTTTAGAGAAAAAAATTTTTCTGCTCTTGACATCGGGACCAAAAGGGATATATTATGCTTTTGGAATTTCAAATGATATTTCAAAAAAACTCAATCACGGAAAGTAACGATGAAATATTCCCAGGTCGACCGGGCGGTTGAAGAAATATGGGCCCTGGTACTCGCCGGAGAACTCAAACCCGGGCAACCGGTAACCCATCGGGGACTCGCCGCTCGTTGCGGTATGAGCACTGTACCGATGGCCTCGGCGTTCCGGCGACTTGAGGATGAAGGAATCATCGTCAGCCGCCCGAGACGCAGCGGCAGCAATATCGCATTGATCACCATGGATGAACTGTGGGATTCACTTCAGCTGCGCCTCGCCATCGAACAACGGGCGCTGAAACTGGTGATCGAACAGGCCTCCACCCCGGAAATCGACGATATCATTGCCGCCGCCAACGCCGCCGAATGGAAAACCCCCCATACCATCGAAACCATTGTGAAAGCGGAATTCAATTTCCACAATACCCTGCTGCGGTGCTCACATTCTTCAATGTTGCTGCGCCAGAACTGGGTTATTTCAGACTATCAGCTTAAAGTTCTGCTCTGCCCGGAAGCCAGTGCAACGCCATCAGCCCTCGATGCCGACCCCGATGATCCCCCGATAAGCGGCCACCTAAAACTGGCGGAATTGATCGCCGCCCGTGATCCTCGCGCTTCCACCATGCTTGAATCACACGTGATCAGTTGCCTGCGCCATCCCCGGTTTGAAACGAGGATAAAGGAAGCAATTGCCTTTCTTGACCAGATATTTGAATCTTAAACCCGGAGTTTTCAGAAAGCGAGGTTATCATGGAAAGAAAATTTACTGTCGGAATCGCCGGTCTGCGCATGGGACACGCCTGGGCCAAAGCGGTAGTTGAAAACCAGGAATGCGAACTGGTCGCAGTGTTCGACCCCTGGTTTGAGGAAAACCCCCTCATCGAACATGATTTCTACCGCAGCAGAAATCTTGCCGTGGAACCCGATTTTGACGCGCTGCTCGCCCATCGTCCCGACATCGTGATCGTCGCCTCGCCGGATCAATTTCACACGCAGCAATCGGTTGCCGCGCTCGAAGCCGGGTCCAATGTGATCTGCGAAAAACCGCTGGCCCCTACCCTCGCCGAATGCCAGGAAATCATCGCCGCCGTCAAACGTACCGGGAAATTTTTCATGACCGGCCAAGTCTGCCGGTACGCCCACGGCTTCCGTCTCGCCAAACAGCTGGTCGATCAGGGACGAATCGGAAGGATCGCCTGCATTCAGAGCGAATACGCTCACAATTACGATTTTTCTCCCGGCTACCGCGACTGGCGACGCGACCCCGAAATCGGACGTGAAAACATTCTCGGCGGCGGCTGCCACGCAATGGATCTGCTGCGCTGGATCGCCGGCGAACCGGAAGAGATCTTCTGCTATACCAACCATCTGCTTCAACCGGAGTGGCCGAAATGTGACAGCGGTTTTGCGGCGATCCGTTTTCGTTCGGGAGCGATCGGCAGACTTTTCGTTTCCAGCGGAGTCCGCGCCCCGTACAGCATGCGGACGGTGATTCACGGCACGCTGGGGACGATCATCTGCGACAACACCCGCGATTTCATCGAATTATACGAGGCGGAAACCGCTCGGACCGCGCAAAAGAGCGAATACATGAAAATCCCGGTGCTGGTTTCCAGCCATAATGTCAATTTTGAGTTCAGGGAGTTTGTCTCCCACCTCAAAAGCGGAGAACCGTTGCCTACCGACGCAGTCGAAGGAGCGAAAACCGTCGCCTTCGCCGAGGCGTGCCTGAAATCCGCCCGCAGCGGCCGGCCGGAACGCCTCGAAATCGATGCCATCGGTTAAAATTCCACCACCCGGACTCCGGCCGGTTCCCGCCAGGGAAGCAACAGCCGGAGTTCCGGATGGCCGGGACGCAGCAGCCGAACCCTCCTTCCGGATTCGGCTGCTTCAATGAACAATTCGAAACGTCCGTCACGCTCACGGAGGTGCAGCGGAAATTCCCCCGAACCACCGTCTCCGCCCCCGATGAGAACCTCCCGACCAAGTTCCGCCGGCACCGCATCGAAACGCCCACAGTCGACCTCGAACAACGACAGAAAACTTCCGCTGTAACGATCGATTTCCGGCAGCACAATCCGGATCGGCGCCATTCGACGCTGCAGCGAAGCCAGCCCCGATGCCATACCGCGCCGCGGACAGGTGGAAATAAACGCTTCCGGTACAGCCGTTCCCCGCGAGGAAAAGAACCATTCCACCGCGTCAGCCGCCGCCGCATCCGGCAGATTGACCAGCGCGGAATACCCGCTGGCGGGATCAGTCCAGGCTACCGTCGGCGGCGTGCCGCTTCCGCCCGACACCACCAGCAACGCCGGTCTCCGCCACTCGCCGAACCCGATCCAGCACGCCACCGACACCCCGAGCAACAGCCACAACACCGGGCGGAAACGAGCCGCCACTCCGCCCAGAGCGCCAAAAAGCAGCAGATAATATATCACCAGTTCCGGCACTCCCGGCCGCCCCGGCGACAACGAGCCGAAAATCTCTCCGCTCCAACCCGCAATCGCCGTCAACACTCCAAACGCATATTCCAGCAGCCAGCCGCCGCTGCCGACAGGCAGCAGCAGCTTTACCGGTACCAGCAGGAAGAGAATCGGCACCAGCGGCAGCAGCAGCAGATTGGCGGGAATGGTACCGGCCGGAAGCGTTCCTCGCGAAAACAGCGACAACCCCGCACCACCGGCAAAAGCGGCCAGGCAGCCGCCCGGGGCGAGCAACAACGCGCTTTCCCTCCGCAACTCACCGGCCCGAGACCATGATTTACCGCCGCGCGGCATCAGCCGGAGCGGTTCGAGCATCAACTGGCGAAGTTCGGTAAGGCGTTCGGCGGCAAGCAGCAGCGCGCCGGTAACCAGAAAGGAGTACCAGGCGCCGAGATCCGCAATCAGCCACGGATTCCAGATCAGCAGTATCGCCGCAACCGCCGACATCACATTCAGCGGCGGCGAATAAAAAAGCCGGGAACGCAGTAATGCCCATGCCGCGATCATCAGAAATGCCCGCAATGCCGGAGGATTGGCTCCCGTACCCAGCACATACGCAGCCAGAGCCGCCACCACCAGCGGCCAACGCCATTCGAAACGGAGCGGACTCGACACCAGCCAGAACAGCAGCGCCAGCACTCCGACATGCATCCCGGAAACCGAAAACAGATGAATGGTGCCGCTCGCCACAAAGAGTTCACGCCCGGAACCGCTCACCCCTCCATCCACCCCGAAATAAAGCGCGGCGGCCAGATTGCGAACGGTATCGGAATCCACCCCGGACAACAGCCGTGTCAGCAGAAGATCCCGGAAGTCGAGCAGTTTTCCATACCACCCCGGAGCTCTTCCGGCAACCTGGAAATCATCGATCCGCAGCAGCCGATCGGCCCCACGCGCCTCCAGGTAGGTGCGGAAATTGAAGTTGCGAAATTCTTCGTTGCCGCTGTCCGGAAGCGCGAAAACCCCTTCCGCGGTAACCAGCGCTCCAAAATCAGGAGTGCGTACTCCCGTCGGAAAAATCGCAAAAAATCGCCCGCCGCACTCCCGGAAATCCCTCTCTCCGCGCAATCGGAATCCGAGCAGTTCAGCCCGCACCAGCCGCGGCGGAGAAATTCCCGGAGTCCGGGTCAGCGCCGGATCGTCAAGCCGGAAACGAAATTCTCCGCCGACATCGCGCCCGGGAAGCAGACGCCGGTATTCATTGCCCCGGAACGGCAGCCACGCCGACAGCACCACTGCCGCCGCAACCGCAATCAGAATCCCGGCAGAGAACCGCTTCACCCCCAACGCCGCCGCCAACGCCGCCACCGCCACCAGCCAGTACGGCGTAAAGCCGGTCGCAGCCGCCGCGCCGAGCATGGCGCCCACTCCCGCGGCGATCTCGGGCCGGAACGATTCCCAGCGACGCCACCCCGCCTTGATCACTTCATACCGGCGAAATCTGCGGCGATGTTGACCGCTTCAGCGAGCACCGGATCCGGTGCTTTTCCCGCGTCCTCATCAGCGGCATCGGTCATCAGTTTTTCGGTCTCCTCGCTGACGAGCTTCTCCTGCTGATATTCCTTCCAACGCTCTTCCTCGTTGAGGGAGACCGCTTCCTTTTCATTGTAGCGGCGCAACTGTTCAATACGCTTGAGCAGTCGGGAATAAGCCGGATCGGCGGCAATCCGGCTCTCCGAACGATCGCGCAGCCTGGCAATCTTTTCGTCAAGTCCGGAATCAAAGGTCTGGAATGGAACCGGATCAATCGAATCATACGGCAGGTGATTGTCAAGATACATCTCTCCAATCTTGAGCTCCTCGGTCAGCGACGGCAACTGAATATCCGGCGCAATCCCCAGCTGCTGCACCGAACCGCCACCGGGACGGAAAAACATCGCCATCTCGTAGGTCGCCGAACCCGCCGGAAAACTCGTCCCGAATAACCGTATCCGCGGATTGAACTGCTCCACCGACAACACCGTCCCCTTGCCG
>CAKUKT010000195.1 GCA_934663655.1 uncultured Victivallaceae bacterium | reverse complement strand
TAAAGATCCATCGCGACGGCGGCGAAGCCATGCCGGTTCCACCACTTCACGTGGTCGGCAAACGCAGTACCACCTCCGCCGTGCACCAGTACGATTCCCGGCCATCCTTCCGGCGGCGGCGTCCCCTCCGGAACCCCCAGATAGGCGTAGACCCACACCGGACGCCCCCGGCATGGCAACGACTGGTAATACCCGGAACGCAGCCCCGCTACCGCATATTCCGTCGTGTCACGCCATTCGGGAGTACGGTAGAGGGTTTCCCGTTCCCGGATCAGCACATCTTCCGCCGCCCATCCGACCGACAAACCGACCGCCAGAACGCAGCCCAGCAATATTTTGACGTCAATCAGCATAAACTTCCACTTCGGCGATCGCCATCTGATTGCCCGGCATTCCCCGCCGGTCGGGCTTCAGCCCGCGAACTTCGATGTAACGGAACCGCTCCGGCGCGTCCGTCCGCCACCGGTATGTGCCGCCCTGATCGGAATGCTCCTCCGCCAGCAGCTGCCACCTCTTTCCGTCCCGCGAACCGAGCAGCTGGAAGTGCGTCGCGAAAAACCGCGAATCAAAGGTCACCACCACCTCCCGGATTTCCGGCAGCATTTCCAGATCAATCCGGTAACTCCACGCATACTCCATCCGGGCCTGGGCGACACTTCCGGGATCACCGTCAACGCCCATTTTCATGCTCCGCCCCCCGTTGGAGGGCAATTTGCGCTTTCCGTCCACACTCCACGCTTCAGCCGGTTTACCGGCAGCCAGATTGGTCCGCCCCCCGGCGGCCTTCGGAACCACGTTTTCCGGGGCAAGCTCAAGTTTGATGATAACCGCAACCGGATCATTCTCCACCTTGCTGATATCAATCGTCACTCCGCGATCCGTCGAAGTTCCGCGCTGCTCAAAACTCAACGGCTGATTGCGGTTCATCCAGATCACCGCCTCCACCCGGCGATCGATCGGCCACAGGGTCAACGGAAGCTGTAGATGGCCGCTCCCCCGGGATAACGGGACATGCGTTCAAAAAATTTCCGGGCGATCCCGCCGGTTCCGACCGCGGGTTCCCAGCAGTTGACGCCGCAGACCGTGGAGGTGCCGCCGAGCCGGTTCTCGCGTTCGAGCAGCAGGGTCTTCAACCCGTGTCCGGCGGCGGTGAGAGCGGCGATGGTTCCGGCGCTGCCGCCACCGGTGACGATCAAATCGAAATGCATGCTTGAAATCCTCATTGTTCCAGCAAATTTTTTAACAAAAAAACTGTGCGATCCACTGGCAAAATTTCTGAATCCACCCTATAGTATAGTGAAAAAATCCTTAATCGCAACCTTTAAGACGGGTATTTTGTTTACCTATCTGGTATTTTAATTTACCGATTGTATGTAAGAGGCAAAAATCTCTGGAAAGGATGGCAAATGATGACGATCACCGATCAGTCGTTGCCGGCGTTTGCCAATTTCGACATCCCCGAGGTGCGTTTTCACTGCACCTTTGTGCGGGATGGCGAGGAGAACAAATTTTCGGCCGGATTTTACGATCACCACTTTATTTCCGACCGCACTGCGGTGAAATTCGATGCCTATTTCGCCATCATGTATGTGATCTGCGGCTGGGGCAAATACACCGATTATCTGCGGCGGGATTACCCGCTGCGTCCGGGAGTGCTGGTGTTTCGCCATCCGGGTACCTACTTCACCTCGCTGAAAAAACGCGATGAACATAACCGCTGGCTGGAATTTTCCTCTGCCCTGCCCGCGGATTTCTATCGTACGCTCGTGCAGTCCGGAATCATCACCCCCGACCTGACCTGGGTGGAACCGGGACTCGAACCCGAACTGCTGCGACTGGCCGGAACCTACGTCAACACCATGGCGGGAATCAGCACCGCCACCGGACGCGCCCTGGCTTACGGCAAATTTCTGGAATTTCTCTCGACGGCGATGGTGCGCGGATTGGGGCGGCAGCCGCTGGAACGCCACGCTGACGAGATCGCCATCGAACGCGCCCGCGCCCTGCTGGGCGATCAGTTTGAACGCCGTCTCTCCATGCATCAGGTGGCGCGGCAAGTCGGCATGGGTTATGAAAAGTTCCGCAAACTTTTCACCGACCGCTGCGGAGTGTCACCAAACGAATATCGGATTCTGCGCCGTCTGGAACAGGCGGATGCGCTGCTGCGCCATTCCGCGCTGTCGATCAAGGAGATTGCATTGCAGCTGGGGTACTCTGCGGAATCAAGCTTCACCCGGCAATACCGCGCATTTCGTGGCGAAACTCCCTCCCAGATCCGCCACCGCATGAAGTGATCGCACATCCGCGGATCTGAATATTTGCTTTTCCCGGAACGCAAGATATAGTATTGCATCTCAGACACCCAGTTTTGAAATCATTGAAGTCGACTCAGCAAGGAGAAATATCACCATGACTACCGAAATGAGCCTCGAAAAACTGACTGCGGCTAAAGATCTCGAACAATACAATGATCTGCTCAGATATGCGTTTCAGGTTACGGAAAAGCAACTTCTGGATTACGGGTGGGAAAATGACGATATCCGACAATCAAAAATGCCGGTATTGCAGAAGGCCCGGGTCATTGGTTGGTTTGATCATGGCCGCTTGGCATCTCAATTTGCAGTTTATCCACTGAAAATGAACATATTCAACCGCATCTGCCGGATCGGATTCATTACCAGCGTGGCGACCTATCCCGAATACACCGGTCTCGGACTGATGTCAGGATTGATGCGGCGCAGCCTGGAGGAAATGCGCAAACTTGGAGAGTGTCTGGCGATTCTTTATCCGTTTTCTATTCCCCTTTACCGGCATCGCGGATGGGAAATTATTTCCGACAAAATGACATTCCGGATCAAAGACAGTCAACTCCCGCGCCGGATCTGTGCAGGAGGCCGCGTCCGGCGTGTTGAAATGAACCACCCGGATCTGAAACGGTTGCACAATGTTTTCGCCTCTCAGACTCATGGATGCCTGCTGCGTAATGCCCTGGCCTGGGACGAATACTGGCGTTGGGATGTCGAAGATACCACTGTGGCAATCTATTACGATGACAACGACACCCCGACAGGCTATATGGTCTATCTTCTTAAGGACAATGTAATGCACATCAAGGAGATGATCCACCTCGACATCCATGCCTGGAACGGGTTGTGGAAATATATTGCCGCTCATGAGTCGATGGTCAATGAAGTTGTCGGCAACAACTATTCCAACGAATCGATCGCTTTCTGGCTCGACGACAGTGACATCAGAGAAACTATCCGTCCTTATATAATGGGCAGAATTGTTGATGTCGTTCAGTTTTTTGAGCAATATACTTTTAACAATTGTCCGGAAAAAGTGGAACTAACATTCAAGGTACGGGATCCATTCCTGGAGTGGAACAACCGTTCGTTTGTCGTCCGGATTGCGGTTGGTGGTGAAATCACTGCAACCCCGGGAGAATCCGTACAACCGATAGAATTGGACATCGGTACGCTGACTACCCTGTTGATGAGTTACAAGTCTCCTTCATACCTGTATAAACTTGGACGAATGAAAACAACTGCGGCCACATTGGAACTTCTGGAAAGGGTAATTCCTAAGGAAAAAGCCTATATTTCAGATTACATTTGACGCCGGAGAATTTTTTCTCATCCGGGAACTGAACCAGTTGTCGGCCCGGGCGGCCGGCTTGGACGTGTTTTCGACCGGTTGTACAAGGTGTTGTATCACCGAACTTTCCGAATCAAAATTCATCCTCTCTTATACGACAGTCGGCTGTAGGGCGATGCCGAGTGTTGTAAGCAGGATTTCACAAACTGAATGGTTCCGAAAAAATGAGCACAAGCGTAACTGCAGATATCAATGAGTTAATAAATTTCCTGCCCACCTCCTGACTTCGATCGCCATCGCGATGACGTTGCTGCACTTCAGACAAAAAATTTTGCGATTTTTTTCGGATCCGCTCTTGACAAGACGGATCAGCTACGACATAATATAACATAAGATAAGTTAACTTGGGATGAGCAAATCATGCCGACACTGAAAGAACAAATTTTCCGCTACCTGAGTGATCTGGTCGTCGCCGGAGCCCACAACGATCTGCTGCCTTCACAGAACCAGCTCCGGGAGCGGTTCAACGCGGGCATGGTCACCGTGCGCAGTGCGTTTGACCGGCTCGAGGCCGAGGGTATGATCTACCGCATTCAGGGCAAAGGCTGTTTCATCCGCAAAGTGGAGAATCCCAAACCGGATGTGCGGATCTTCCTGATTCTGCCGCTTAAAGCCGACGTCAAGGGGGAGTTTGTCAGCGGACTCTTCACCGCCGCCCGGAGCCGCGGTTATCATGTGATGTTTTTCAACTACAACGGTTCGGTGGTTGACCTCTCGCACGAAATCAACGCCTTCGGACCGAATGTGATCATCTGGGTGGCGCCGGAAATCAGCCGGGAAAGTGAAACCATCGCCAAACTCACCGAACTCAACGCACATTTGATTTTGTTCAACCGGGAATATCAACATCCGCGGGTCAACTTCGTAACCGGCAATTTCTACCGGGACGGGGAGGTACTGGCCGAAAAACTGCTCCCCTGCCGCCCCCGTCGTATTCTCTATGTCGGTCGTGACATGGAAGCCTCCTTTTCACGCCAACGATTCGAAGGTTTCCGGGACGGGCTGCTGCAGGGCGGCTTCTCTCCAGAAGAACTCGAAACCATCGATTTCTCCGCCCGGGAATATGAGTGCGGCGCCCTGACCGGAGCGGTCAGAACCGCGCTTGCCGGTTCGCGGTTCGATCTGGTGGTGAGTTCCCAGGGCGCGCTGTGGCAGGATATCGCTGCCGCCCTGCGCGAAGCCGGATGCGACACCAACACCATGAGTTTTGCAAATTTCAACGCTCTGGAACCCGGAGATCCCCTGAGCGGGCGCTCCACTCTGATCGTCCAACCGATCGAAACCATGGGCGCTCTGGCAATCGACGCGGCGGCGAAACTGCTCGCCGGTGAAGAACGTCAGATTACCATGCGGGTTCCGGCGGAATTTCTTCCGGCTCCAGTTTGACACCGCAAAATTGAAAGGCAACGCGAAATGAAGATCAGCCAAAGCGCAGGATTATAGATAAGAAACAAAAATACTTGTAGAATCTCTTCAAACGTACTATATCATTAGTATGGAACTTCGAGATGCAAGAAAAATCAATTCTAAAGAATTGTATGACCGTCGAAAGCAAGCGGTTTTGCTGTTCGAAAAAGGACTGAAGCGTTATGAAATCGCTCCGCTTGTCGGAGTGAGCGCCTATACAGTCGGCCAATGGATTAAGGCTTGGAAAAAAGGAGGCCAGGCCGCATTGAAGGTCGGCAATAAAGGGCGACCGCGGGGGCTTTA
>CAKUKT010000194.1 GCA_934663655.1 uncultured Victivallaceae bacterium | reverse complement strand
CCCCGATTGTGGGGGTGGTTCACTCCGGCGCAGCTGATCGGCCTCGGGATCATTCCGGTTGGAGTGATATTGTTGGTATTTTTTGTACGCCAAAATCGCCATGCCGGAAAATCTGAAGTTCACCATTAGTGCTGATTGTGCGGGAACTCGCCTGGACCGTTGCCTGTCACGGTTGATTCCCGGGTCATCCCGTGCGTACCTCCAGAAGCTGATCCGGGATGGTCTGGTGCAGGGGGACGGAGAGGTTCTGACGCTGCCGCGTTATCCGGTTCGAGACGGGATGGAGGTTACGGTGACGATGCCGGATATTCGTCCGGCGGAGGCCCCGGAAGCGGAGGATTTCGAATTTCCGATTCTCTACGAGGATGAGTGGATGCTGGTGATCAACAAGCCGGCGGGAGTGGTGGTGCATCCCGCGGCGGGAAATCCGACCGGTACGGTGGTCAATGCGCTGCTGGGGCGTTATCCGGACTGGGGGGAGTCGTTCTCCCTGGCGGCTTCCCGTCCGGGAATCGTCCACCGCCTGGACAAGGACACCTCCGGTTGTCTGGTGGTGGCAAAGACCCCGGAGGCGCAGTTCAGGCTGGGAACCGCTTTCGCCGAACGCAAGGTGAAGAAGCGTTATTTTGCCGTGGTGCGCGGCATTCCTGCGAGGGCGTCGGGGGAGATTATCACGGAAATCGGCCGTCATCCGGTAAATCGTCAAAAAATGGCCGTGGTCGAACGCGGCGGCAAACTGGCGATCACCCGTTACCGGGTTGAACGCAGCGGTATGATCGATGGTGTGGCGGTATCGACGGTTCAACTTGAGATCGCCACCGGTCGAACCCACCAGATCCGGGTGCACATGGCACATCTTGGTCATCCGGTGCTCGGCGATCCGGTATATGGCGGGGCGCGGGCGGCGGTGTCCGGGGTAACCCGCCAACTGCTGCACGCATGGAAGATATCG
This sequence comes from uncultured Victivallaceae bacterium, assembly GCA_934663655.1. Lineage (GTDB taxonomy): Bacteria > Verrucomicrobiota > Lentisphaeria > Victivallales > Victivallaceae > UBA1784. The sequence continues at coordinate 4,442 of CAKUKT010000194.1, read as the reverse complement.
CTGCCGCATCCGGGCAGCGGTGAAACGATTGAATTCATTGCGCCGCTGCCCCGGGATATTGCGGAGATTGTTGAACGAATTTCCGATTGAATGTTGAATATTTCATAAACAAAGTATATATTGTATATAATAGTTGTCTTCTTAACGAGTGCTTGGGTAGCTTTTTTTCATCAAGCAATAATGTGACGGCGGGAATAACGGAAATGAAAAACAATCCTCTTGCTGTTGAATTTGGTCGGCGCCTGAAGAGCGCGCTGGTGGAGTCCGGGTGTCGGCAGTCTGATCTGGCGATGCGTCTTGGAATCAGTGCTTCGGCGATTTCGCAGATGTTGAATGGCAAAATGTTGCCGACGCTTCGCCGGCTCAACGAGATTTTGGAATTTATTTCGGCTTCGCCGGCGATGGCGGCGGACTTAAGCGCGATGCTTAACGGGATCAAGAGTGGCGAAAACGCGGTGAAGTCTGAATTCAATCTGCGGTTTTTCCGGATGCGCTGTCGGCGCGGGCTTTCTCCGCAGCAGCTGGCGAACCGTCTCGGTATGTCGGCGGAGCGGTTGCTTGCGCTGGAAAATGATCCGGAAGCACAGCTGACGCTGGAGGAGGCTGACATCCTCGCGGAAATTTTCGATTGTTCGCCGGAATTTCTGTTGAGCGGGCGCGAATACACCTACGGACGCGATCCATCGGTGGCATTGGAAGTTGCCGACGGGCAGGCCGGTTTCGTGCCGGTGCTGCGGCTTGAGGATATGGACGGCTATGCTCCCGGGGTGTCGTTGCGTGATTTTTTTGCGCTTCGCAGCCGGGAAAAGCAGTTGTTGTCGATCAATTATGCCGATTGCGAACCGGTGGCAATCAATGCGGATGCGGCTGAGCTGGGACTGCCCTTCACCGGAATTGCGCGGATCTTACTGTGTGATGAGCGTCCTGATGGTTTCGCTGAGTGTTACCTCTGCCGTGACCGGGCCGGCAGCTATCAGTTGCGCGACGGAAATTCGGCATTGCTGGGATGTTTTTCGATGGAGAGCAAGGGCAGATTCAAGCCGCTCTGGCGGTTGCCGGTGCTCGAAATCGTACTTCAACCGATTTTTAATTGACACTGTCTGAGATGACAAAATAACGGAGCGGGGGCGGATGTTGGGAGGCAATACGGGCTGCTGTTGCGGTCTTGTGCTTGGTTTTCTGCTGGCGTTGCTGCTGATGGCGGCGGCGGCGTTCGGTATTTACTGTTGGTTTGTCCCTGAGGCCCGCAGTCGGAGCATTCAGCAGGTTGAGGTGACGTGGGAGCAGGTCAAGGACGGAGGGGATGCGATGGTGGAAAAAGCACGTTCGACTTCTCCGTCGGTTCCGGTGGAGCCTAAATTCTGAGGATGATTTCCCGAAGTTCCGGAAGTTGAAAAAAGATGAGTGTGTGGATCTATATTGCGATACTGGCGGTGGTTCAGGGTATAGCCGAATTTCTGCCGATCAGTTCATCCGGTCATCTGGCGGTGCTTGGTGCGTTGTTTGATTTCCGTCCGGATGAGAGTCTTTCGCTGGGAATCGTGCTGCATGCGGGATCATTGCTGGCGATTGTGGTATTCTATTTCCGGACGCTGCTGGGATTTTTCCGGCGCGATCAATTTCATCTGCTGTTGATGGTGGTGCTGGGATCGGTTCCGGCGGGGGTAGCCGGCGTATTGCTCAAACTCTCCGGCATGGGTGAAATGTTGTTCGGGGATCTGCTGCTGATCGGAATGGCGTTTCTGATCACCGGCATGGTGTTGCATCTGACCGGCAAGAAGAAGTTGATTCCTACCGGGGAGCCCACTGAACTCCGGGCGATCAGCTGGCGGCAGAGTTTGATTATCGGGCTGACGCAGATGGTGGCGATTGTTCCGGGGATTTCGCGATCTGGAAGTACTATTTCCGCGGGAATTTTGTGCGGAGTCAGCCGGGAGGCGGCGGCGGCGTTTTCGTTTCTGCTGGCGTTGCCGGCGATTGCCGGAGCGGCGTTTCTGGAATTGCTCTCCCTGTTACGGGAGAGTGGTGAGAGCGGGCTGACGCTTGAACCCGGGCAGCTGGTATTTGCGGTGGCGCTTTCGGCGGTGGTGAGTTTCGGCGCGCTTGCGTTTCTGGTCCGGATGGTCAGGAAGGGGCGGTTGGATCTTTTCAGTTGGTATGTGTTCGCGGTCGGAGCGGCGGTGATAATCTGGCGGATTGTGGTGACGGTTCGCGGTTGATGGGGACTTTCCTGCTCCGGGAGGTGTTTTAAGTTATGAAAAAGCTCTTTTTTATTGGTGCCGGCAAGATGGCTACCGCCATTGCCGGCGGATTGGTGCGTTCCCGGACTTTTGCCGCCGATGAGCTTGGCGCCGGTGATATCGATGCGGCGGCGGCGGCCTCGTTTTCACAGGCAACGGGGGTTGAGTGCGCGGCGGGAGAATATCTTCCTGACGGGGAAGCGGTGCTGCTGGCGGTGAAACCGCAGATGCTGGCGTCGGCGCTGGCCGGCAAGGAGGATTTGCTTCGGGAACGGCTGGTGATTTCGATTGTGGCGGGAGTTTCGATTGCCCGGCTGACGGAACTCACCGGTTCGGCGCGGGTTATCCGGGTGATGCCCAATACTCCGGCGCTGGTCGGGTGTGGTGCTTCCGGGTATGCGGCCTCCGCGGGAGCGGGTGCGGCGGATGTTGAACTGGCTGCGAAAATCCTCAATGCGGTGGGGATTTCGATGCGGCTTGCCGAACGTGAACTTGACGCGGTCACCGGACTTTCCGGCAGTGGACCGGCTTATGTATTTGAATTTATCAACGCGCTGGCCGACGGCGGCGTCGCCGACGGTCTGCCGCGCAGCGTGGCGCTGCAGCTGGCGGCGCAGACGGTGGCGGGAGCGGCGCGGATGGTGCTGGAAAGCGGTACGCATCCGGCGGTACTCCGGGACATGGTGACCAGTCCCGGCGGGACGACGGCGCGGGCGCTGGAGGTGCTGGCCGAACGCGGATTTGCCGGTACGGTGGTCAAGGCGGTGCGGGCGGCGACGGCGCGTTCGGAAGAACTGGGGAAGAAGTCATGAGCAACCCGGAAAGCATTGCGGCGGAGAAGGCGTCCGGTTGTCTGTCGGTGATTATGCCGGCTTACAACGAGGAGAACTCGATTGAGAAGATCGTCAGGATGGTGCTTGACCGTCCTGAAGTCGGCGAACTGGTGATTGTCAACGACGCCTCCACCGACGCTACCTGGGAGCGGCTTCAGAGTTTTGCGGATAACCGCCGGGTCAAACTGCTCAACCAGGAGGTCAATCAGGGGAAAGGGGCGGCGCTGATCCGGGGATTTGCGGCGGCGGCCAGACCGTTTGTGATCGTGCAGGATGCCGATTTTGAATATTCCCCCGATGATTATCCCGTTGTGCTGGCGCCGCTGCTCAATGGCAAGGCGGATGTGGTGTACGGTTCGCGTTTCATGGGAACTCCGGGGCGGGTGCGTTACTTCCGGCACGAGATGGGAAATAAGTTTCTGACCTTCCTGTCCAATTTCTTTTCGGACATTCATCTGTCGGATATGGAAACCTGTTACAAGGCGTTTCGGCGGGAGGTGATTCAGAATCTGATTCTGAAATCCTGCCGGTTCGGGATCGAGGTGGAGTTGACCGCCAAGCTGGCGCGTTCGCGTCAGCTGCGGATCTGGGAGGTGCCGATCTCCTACGCGCCGCGGCGTTACGACGAGGGCAAGAAGATCGGCTGGAAGGATGGTGTGGCGGCATTGATTCACATCATTCATTACAATGTTTTCAACAGCGACGCGAAGAGTTTCCGCCGGCCGTGGAGCGAAGTGCTCTCTTCGGAAACGGACGGAAGTTCAGCGGAGGAGAAGTGAATCATGCTTACCATTAAAACCAATTTCGGCGATATTGTGATCGAACTTTTTGAGAAAGAGGCTCCGGCGACGGTGAAAAACTTTCTTGAATATGTCGATTCCGGGTTTTATCGCGGGACGATTTTTCACCGGGTCATTCCGGGGTTCATGATCCAGGGCGGCGGCATGGATACCGATTTCAAGCAGAAAAAGACCAATCCTCCGGTTCGCAACGAGGCCGCAAATCAGCTCCCGAACCAGCGTGGTACGCTGGCGATGGCGCGTACTCAGGTGGTGGATTCGGCGACGAGCCAGTTTTTCATCAATCTGGTGGACAATGATTTCCTGAATTTCAAAGCGCCGACGCCCCAGCATTACGGTTATTGCGTTTTCGGACGGGTGGTTGACGGGATGGAGGTCGTCGATGCGATCGCCGAGGTGGAAACCGGCGTCCGCTACCCGCACCGCGATGTACCGGTGAAGAATGTCGAAATCATCGACATTGTCCGGAACGAGCAGAAATAACCGTTTCCCCGCTGTTGCAAAATTTGCCTGACCGGTTTGGAAACCGTGCGGGCCGATTTCGACTCCGTTCCGGGGGAGGGGGGCGG
>CAKUKT010000193.1 GCA_934663655.1 uncultured Victivallaceae bacterium | reverse complement strand
CCGTGGTACTGCCGTCGGGATTGAGTCGGCGGAAGAAGCAGCTTTCATGTCCGGTATGGCAAGCGGCGCCGCCGATTTGTTCGACCTTAAACACGACGGTGTCGTCGTCGCAATCGATCAGGATTTCCTTAACCTTCTGGACATTCCCGGAGCTTTCGCCTTTTCTCCACAGCTTCTGGCGGGAGCGGGAAAAATAGACGGCGTTGCCGGTGGCGAGGGTTTCGGCCCAGGACTCGCGATTGATGTAAGCGAGCATCAGCACCTTACCGGAGCGCCAATCCTGAGCGATAGCGGGGATCAAACCGCCGCACTTATCGAAATCAAGTTCAATCATCACAACTTCTCCTTGTCAATTAGCTTACGTATCAGGCAGTTCATTCGATAATTTTATTCAGGGGGTATTCAACAATTCCGGCAGCGCCGAGGCGTTTAAGTTCGGGGATCAGATCGCGGGCGACCTTTTCATTCACGATGGTGTTGAGGGCGACCCACTCGGGGTCGGCCAGCGGAGAAACGGTTGGGCGTTCCAATGCGGGGAGGCGGGAAAGAATTGTCTCGAGGTCATTGCGGCGCACGTTAAGCATGAGTCCGAATTTTCCTTCGGCGCGGAGCACTGCCTGAAGGAGCATCGCCAGATTTTCGATTTTGCGACGTTTGAAATCGTCCTGCATTGCCTGATGGTTGGCAATGAAACGGGTAGTGGTTTCGCAGAGGGTATCGACGATGCGCAGGTTATTGGCGCGCAGGGACGATCCGGTTTCGGTGATTTCGACGATGGCATCGGCGAGCCGCGGGGGTTTGACCTCGGTGGCGCCCCAGGAAAATTCCACGCGTGCGGAAACGCCGTTTTTATCGAGGTACCGTTTGGTCATGCCGACGGCCTCGGTGGCGATGCGTTTACCGGCGAGATCGGTGACGGAATTGATGGGTGAATCTTCCGGAACGGCGAGCACCCAGCGAAGGGGATTGCGTCCGACCTTGCCGTAGACGAGTTCGGCGGCCTCGTGGACGTCGGAGGCGTTTTCCTCGATCCAGTCGAAACCGGTCAGTCCGCAGTCAAGAATTCCTTCCTCGACATAACGGGACATTTCCTGAGCGCGGATCAACATACACTCGATTTCGGGGTCATCGATTTCCGGGTAATATGAGCGGCTGCTGATTTCGATTTTGTAACCGGCTTTGCCGAAGAGTTCCACAGTGGCCTGTTCGAGGCTTCCCTTGGGGATGCCGAGGATCAATTTGTTCATTTTTCTTTCCGTATTTGAGTTCGTTAAAGTAAGGAACGTTGTCGATATGTTACCTGATAATCCGGAGAGTTGCCATCTTCCCGTTCCGGTGGTTCAACGCCGCCGCTGCAGGGTGGGGAAAGCCGGTACGCCGGCGGGAGATCGCCACATTCGCTTGATACGAGCGGCGCCTTCGGCCTGAACCGGATTGCCGGGTTTGAAAATATGCCGGTAAGCGTAATAAATTGTTCCTGACACTTCCGGGCGACCGCAATTATAGCGCAGCTGGTTGACGGCTTCTTCGGCGCTCCAGTCGGCCGAACTGCCGATTCTGGAAGCAGACTGACTGATGAACAACCTCACGCCGGTACCTCTGACGGTTTCGCACCACCAGTCGACGAGCGCAGCGTAGGCGGCGACATTGTGGTTGAACTGCCAGTAAAGCTGGGGAGAAATATAATCGATGAGTTTTTCGCGCACCCATTTTCTGGTATCGGCGTACTGGGCGAAGTAACTCTGTTTGCCGCCGGTGAGCGAACCATCCGGATGGGATGCCTTGTTGGCCCAGATGCCAAAGGGGCTGATTCCGAATACCACCTTGCGCTGCCGCTGCAGATTGGCCCGATCGATCACGCCGCGAACGGCGCGGATGACGGCGGTGACGTTGTTACGTCGCCAGTCGGCGAGGCTGAGTTTCTGATAATTGTATTTGGCGAAACTCCGGGAGTCGATATCGCCGATTTCATGGTAGGGATAGAAGTAGTCGTCAAACACGATGCCATCGACCTGATAGTTGTCCACAATCTCTTCGACCACCTGGGTGATATGCTTGATCACCTCCGGTTCGCCCGGATCAAGGAAAAGCAGATTTCCCTTTCCGGTCGGGGAGGAGAGAACCAGTTCGGGATGCTGTCTGGCGAAGTTGCGTTGGTCGAGGGTCTTCAGATATTCGTTTTTGGAAAGTCTGGTGTTGCCGATCACCCGGTAAGGATTCAGCCAGGCATGAAAAGCCAGTCCACGCCGGTGGGCTTCTCTGACCATAAACTCAAGGGGATCGAAATCGCCGAAGTTTCCCCCTTCCCGGCCGGTCATCCAGCGCGACCACGGATTGAAGCGGGAAGGGAAAAAGGCGTCGCAGGTCGGGCGCACCTGGAATAAAATGGCATTGAAATTGGCCTTTTTGAGATTGTTGACGATCGCGAGGTAGGCGGCTTGAAATTCCGCGGCGCTTTTGCAGGTGCCGATATCGAGGTTTTCGACGGTGGCGACCCAGGCGCCGCGAAATTCAATGCGTTTGGCCCGATATGGGGGGAGATTGACCCGCGCGTTGGAAAACTTCCCGGCATAGCTGACGGGAGTGCGATCCGGCTTGAGCAATACCTCTCCGGCGAGGGGAAGCAGCGTACAGAGAGAGCCCAAGGCGATGATGGCAATACGGAGAAACGACATAATTACTGCTTCTCCCGATGTTTTTTCTCGCCCCGGCCGCGATGGCTGCGTCCGCCGCGTTTCCGACCGGGGGAATCTTTGCCGCGATCGACGCCGGCGGGCCAGCGGTGTTCGAGTTCGCCGAGCTGGTCACAGGCGACGGCGTGGCGGATCAGGAACAGTTCCCGGGCATGCGCATAACTGCGCTGCTGCATCAACTGGCCACGCCGTCCTGACGGTTCTTCAAATTCGGGCTGGAGCAGTAGAATTCTTTCAGCAGATTCCCTCATTCTCACCATCATGGTCTGGGGTCGCATGAAGTTCTCCAGCACCCCGCGGATCGCCTGGCGTGAATCGCGGTCGTTATCCCACAGCGAACCGGGTTCACGGCCGAGGGTATGCTCAACGAACGGCACCGCGAGAACCGCCATTGCGAGCGAAACACTGTTTCGGTAACGCCCCTCTTCGACCCGGCAGTTGCGTTCAAAGAGCAGATCCAGCGCCCGTCTGATCAACGGCGTTCCCCAGCGGGCATTGAACTCGGGCAGGAAATAGGGCAACAGCCCGTAATCATGAAAGGCCTGAATGTGCCGATCGCCGTAGGTGGACTTCAGGATTTTCTCCAGCTCCAGCGACAGCCGAGACGGCGCCGCATAACGGATCAGCGGCAGCGAAGCGAAAAAAGCGTTTTCAGTGGCGTCGTCGAGCGCGAAATCATATTGGCCGACCAGCTTCAGCGCCCGCAGCATCCGCACCGGATCCTCTTCAAACCGAACCGCGGGGTTGCCGATCGCCCGCACCACTTTGCGTTCGATATCGGCCAACCCCATGCCGGTATGATCGATGAGCCGGCAGTCGGTGGGATCGTAAAAGAGCGCATTGACCGTGAAATCCCGCCGCCAGGCATCTTCGACAGCGGTTCCGAAAGAATTGTCGGAAGTGATGAGTTTTTCCGGGAGAGCGTCGTTTTTTTCGCCGTCGGCGTTGTGTTCGTTTCCGTCATGGGGTGCCCGGCGGAAGGTGCTCACTTCGAAGAGTTCTCCGCCGAGATAGACGTGGGCAAGTCGGAAACGCTTGCCGATCAATCGGCAGGAACGACGTCCGAATACCGAACGCACTTCGTCCGGAGTTGCTTTGGTGGAAATATCAAAGTCCTTAGGCTCACGCCCGAGCAGCAGATCCCGCACCGCGCCGCCGACGATATAGGACTCGTACCCCGCCTCCTTGAGCATCCGGATAACTTCCGCGGCATTGGGACTGACCCTGAGTTCCTGTTTCATCCTGGGTCGTCACCTTCAGATAATTTCCCGCTGGATCACCGTATCCACGCACTCCATTTCCGGATCACGGCAGGGATAATCGGCGTTGTAGTGAAGACCGCGGCTCTCATGCCGCATCAGCGACGAATCGATGATCAATTCGGCAACGGTGGCGATGTTGCGCAGTTCGACGAGATCGGCGGTGACAATGAAATCCCAGTAGTACTTTTCGATCTCCTTGCGGATCAGCTTGATCCGGTTCTTGGCGCGTTCGAGTCGCTTGTTGGTGCGGCAGATGCCGACATAGTCCCACATGAAGCGCCGGATCTCATCCCAGTTATGACTGATGAGCACCTGTTCATCCGAATCGGTTGCGTTGCCGGTCGTCCAGTTGAGCGCGGCGCTCCCGTCCGGCAGCGAGGCGCGAAATTCCGCGAAACGCGCATTGATCTCCCGCGCCGCAAAGCGCGGCACCACCATTGCTTCGAGCAGACTGTTGGAAGCCAGGCGGTTGGCGCCGTGCAGACCGGTACAGGCCGATTCCCCCACCGCGTAGAGGCCGATAATGCTCGAAGCGCCGTTGACGTCGGTTTTGATGCCGCCGCAGAGGAAGTGCGCCGCCGGAACCACCGGGATTAAATCTTTCGCCATATTGATTCCCGCTTCGAGACATTTACTGAAGATGTTCGGGAAGCGGCGGCGGAGCGTCTCCTCGTCGAGATGGCGGATGTCCAGATAGACACACTCCTCGCCGGTACGCTTCATCATCGAATCGATCGCCCGGGCGACGACGTCGCGGGGAGCGAGGCTTTTCATCGGGTGGAACCGGGACATGAATTCCACCGGTTCGGAGTCACGACTTTCGCGGCATTTGAGTTCCGCGCCCTCGCCGCGCAGCGCCTCGCTGATCAGGAAGGAGCGGATCTTCGGATGGTGCAGAATCGTCGGATGGAACTGCACAAACTCCATATTGGCGATTCTGGCCCCGGCCCGGTAGGCCATCGCGATTCCGGAACCACAGGCGACGTCCGGATTGCTGGTGTAAAGGTAGACCTTGCCGATACCGCCGCAGGCGATAACCGTCGCCGTCGAAAGCATGGTGTGAATGGCTCCGGTCCGGGTGTCGAGTACGTAGGCTCCGAAGCAGCGGTTGGGACCGCCGATGCCCATGCGGCTGCTGACGATCAGATCGATCGCGATGTGGTATTCAAAAACCTGAACGTTCTTCATCGCCCGAACCGAATCGATCATCACCCGTTCGAGTTCGGCGCCGGTGATGTCCCCGGCGTGCAGGATGCGCCGCTGATGGTGGCCGCCTTCGCGCCCGAGGTCATATTCGTCGCGCCCGTCGGTGTACCCGAGGTCGCCGCGGGTGGTGAACTTGGCGCCGAGATTGATGATCTCCTGAACCGCCTCCGGTCCCGCTTCGACAATCGTCCGCACCGCCCCGGGATCGCAGAGACCGGCTCCGGCGCTCAGCGTGTCC
>CAKUKT010000192.1 GCA_934663655.1 uncultured Victivallaceae bacterium | reverse complement strand
GTTATCTTACCAGCAGAACCGCCGCGGGTGATCAGCTGCTGATTGATCCCCCGCCGGAGGAGTGTTCCGGTGATGAGTTCAATGCGACCGGTGAACTACTGAAGCAGGGAACCGATCCCCTGAAGCTCGCCGAGGAGTACTGCAAACGGGAGAATCTGGAGTTTTTCGCTTCGCTTCGGGTCAACGACACCCACGACTCGGGACACAGCCGCAACCAGCCTTATTTCCTGTTTCCCCCTTTCAAAGCTGCGCATCCGGAGTTGCTTTTCGGCAGTGAAACCGAGCGGCCGCCCTATTGTTCCTGGACCGCGGTGGATTTTGCGCGCGAGGAGGTGCGTGACCGGATGGCGGCGATCGTTGCTGAAATCTGCGCCAACTACGATATTGACGGCATCGAATATGATTTCATGCGCCACATGCAGCTTTTCAAGAGTGTGGCGTGGGGGGAGAGTGCCTCTGATCAGGAACTCGAACTCATGACTGATTTCATGAAGCGTCTGCGTTCGATTACCGAGGCCGCCGGACGCGAACGCGGCCGGCCGATTCTGGTGGCGGTCCGGGTGCCGGACTCCCTGCGTTATTGCAAGGCGGTCGGCATTGATCTTGCGGCCTGGGCGCGGAATAAGAGTTTCGACCTGTTGATCGGCAGCAGCTACTTTCAGTTGAATCCCTGGGCGTCGACCGTCGCGTTTGCCCGGCGTCATAATTTGAAGTTCTACGCTTCGCTCGACGAGTCGCGGATCAGCGGTTCGCTGCCGCTGGGGGCGCGCAACAGCCGGGAGGCCTACAGTGCGCGGGCGCTGGCGGCGCTGGAGGGCGGTTGCGACGGTATTTACTACTTCAACATGGAGTACGAGCCGCTGCGTGACCGGGCCCGGGGCAACCGCGCCGATCTTGAATTTGAAGACAAGGTCTATTACGCGACCGAACGCGGTACCGGCGGTTACACTCCGGACACCTATCTGCGGGATGGCGCGCGTTACCACAACCTGCCGAAGCTCGAACCCGGAGCGCCGCGGCTGATTGCTCCCGGCGGATCGTACAGTTTTCAGATGACGATCGGCGATGATCCGGGAGCGGTGGGAGAGCGTTCGCCCGAGGTGGTGGCGATGCTGCGCAGCAATGAGCCCGGCCACAATTTTATTCTGAAGGTCAATGGCGTCGGTTATGAGGCGATCCAGCGTCGCGGTGATGTGCTGGTCTATTCGATTCGTCCCGAGGATATCCGGCGTGGCGTCAATGATCTGATCATCTCGCTGCCGCCCTCGTCCCGGTCAGGCGGCGGGGAGGCGAAAACGATTCTTTCCGGCACCGAACTCCTCTCCGGCGCCAACCAGCCGCCGTGGCGGCGGATCTTCATGATCGAGGATTTCGCCGAGGCGGAAAAAATTGTTGACGGGGCTTATCGGCTGGCCGACAACACCAGCCGTCCGGGTTACGCAACCAGCCTGCTTTATCCGCTGCCCGCTCTCAACGGACAACGGCTGAAGGTCGATTTTGAACTCAAAGTTGAGAAAAGCACCGATCCGGAAGCGGTTGCGGTGCGGATCGCAAACGGGAAAAATGTCGAAGTGGTCACCTTTGAACCGGAAAAAATCGCGTTCAAGTTCGGAGGCGGCAGTGTTGCGTTCAACACGGCCGACGGTTTCCATCACTACGGAATCGTGCTCGATGACAATAAGATCACTCTTACCGTCGACGGCAAGCCGCTGCTGGTGTCGGCGGTGCGGATGCGCGTCAGCGATGAGGGAGGACGAATTTCCGGCAACACGGAAAATGTTTCCGGAATGAATGAGAACAGTTTGCTTTTCGGTTCGCTTTCCGGTTTCGGTACCGGTTCCGGGTTGTGGAAAAACATCCGGCTCCATCAATCCTGGGTGTTGCTCAATGACTTCGCGCTCGGCATCCGTTACCGTCGGCCGCTGGCGCCGGCTTTAGTCGATGCGGTGGCGGCGGAGATTGTGCCGCAGGCGGAGATCTTCAGCCGGAATGGTAAAATCGAAACCACCGGCATGGTGAGCAACGATTATCGTCCGGAATATGCGGAGGTTCAACGGGATGTGATCCGCCTCGTTCACGATTCGGGAGAGGCGGGGGCCGATTACCAGGCGTTTGCGGTGACCGATCCGCAGCTGCTCGAAAATCCTCCGGCGATTCTCGGCGCGGAATGGCGGGTGCGGGGGACGGGGGGAGAAACCGGAGCGCCGAGTTTTCAACTGGTGCTCGCGCCCTCGCGCGGTGAAGCCGGCGGCGGGGTCTGGGAATTCAGCTGCCGTTCCACTCCGGACGGGGTAGTGACCAATCTCGGCGTGGTTGGTCCCGCCGCGTTGAAAGCGGATGAATGGAATACCTTCCGGGTGGCGATCGATACCCGGAGCGGGGATGCTGCTTTGTGGATCAACGGCAAGCCGGTTGCCAACGGTGTGATCTCCGACGGAGCGAGTCGTCCCGAACCGTTTATCAGCATTGGCGACGGTTCGGCCGGGGTTTCCGGCCGGGCCGAACTGGAATATGTGAGAATCGGTGCAATCCCGAGCGCAGATGAACCAACTTCAACCCCCATGGAGGAAAAGTAGAATGAGAACAAAGTACTGGTCATTGTCGCTGGCGGCGTTGCTGTTGGGCGGGATGGCGCTGGCTGCGGATGATTTCGAAGCGAAACGCGCTGAAATGCTCAACCGCAAGCGGGAGATCATCTACAACACCGACGGCTGTGACGCGATCTATTATCCGCGGGAACTTGCCGCCAGCAAGGAAAATTTCATCAATCGGCGGCTGGTATATACGCAGGGAACCGCAATCGATTCGGTATTTTACTGTCCGCTGTCGAGTGGCTTCGGCCATTTGACGTACCGGACGACCGCGGGAGATCAGCTGCTGGCCGATCCGCCGCATGCGCCGAAGATGCGCAACGTGACCGGAGAACTCCTTGCGATGGGGACTGATCCGTTGAAAATCGCCGAGGAATATTGCCGGGAACAGGGATTGGAGTTCTTCGCTTCATTGCGTGTCAACGATACCCACGATCAGGGCCATACCGAAGAAAAGCCGATGTTTCTGATGTCGCCCTTCAAGCGTCAGCATCCGGAATTTCTGCTCGGCTCCAAGGCGAAACCACCGAAGAACTGCTCCTGGAGCGCGGCTGATTTCACCCACAAGGAAGTGCGGGACCGGATGGCGGCGATCGTCGCGGAAATCTGCGCCAATTACGATATCGACGGAATTGAATATGACTTCATGCGTCACATGCAGCTTCTGAAATCGGTCGCCGACGGCGGCACCGCTTCGCCGCGGGAACTGAAGATGATGACCGACTTCATGAAGGAACTGCGGGAGATCACCGAAGCGGCCGGACGCAAGCGCGGGCGGCCGATTCTGGTGGCGATCCGGGTTCCCGATTCGGTGGAATACTGCCGGGCGGTCGGGATCGATCTTGAGCAGTGGATGAAAGAGAAACTTTTCGACATCATGATCGGGGCGAGCTACTTCCAGCTCAATCCGTGGCGGGTTTCCGCGGAGCTTGCGCACAAGTACGGGATCAAATTCTATGCTTCGCTCGACGAATCCAGAATTCAGCGCAAAGCGGTGAAGTACATTCCCGGGCGCGGCGGGCGCGACTTCTATCTTGCCCGTTCAGCGGCGGCGATGGCTGACGGCTGCGACGGCGTTTACCACTTCAACCTTGAATACAAAGGGTTGCGCGATATAACCCGGACCCCGCTCGATCAACTTGACCGTTATGACAAGGTTTATTATGCGACAGAACGGGGTTCCGGCGGCTACCGCAGTTTCCATTTCCTCCGGGAAGGTGACCGCTTCAACAATTTGCCGAAGCTGGATCCCGGCGAACCGTTGAAGGTCGTCTCCGGAAAACCATTGAATTTCTCGATCACCATCGGTGATGACACCGCTTCCCCGGAAGCGTTGAAGCGTGACCCCGCCGTCACCGCTGAACTGCTGGTGGATGCTCCGCAGGATGCGAAAATCTCGCTCTCGGTCAACGGCAGGGAATTTGCTCCGACCGGCCGGAAGGATGGACTGGTTACGTTCAGCCTTGCTCCGGAATCGATCAAAAAGGGCGCCAACGATTTTGCGGTCACCATCGACGCGTCCGGCAATACCGAGCTGATGGTTCGGGACTTTTGCGTCCGGATCAAGTATGCTCCGACTGCTCCGGAGGGGTTGGAACAGGCGGCTTCGGAAGCCATCGAGCCGATCGTCGGCGTTTCCGTTGTCGACGGCAAGGCCAAGATCGTCGGAAAGCTCAGGAACAGTTACAAACCGAAATTCATGCCGGTTGAGAACGGGGTGATCAAACTGATCCATGATTCCGGAGAAAAAGGTGCGGATTATATGAGATTTTCGGCTGCGGATCCGCAGATTGTCCAAGTGCCGCCGAGAGTGCTGGTTGCCGAGTGGAGGTTGCGGATTCCGGTGGAAAACGGCGAGGAGCAGCCGTCATTTCAGATTGTTCTGGCGCCGCCGCGCAAAAGCGGAAAAGGGGATTATGAGATCTCTTACCGGTTTACTCCGACGCGGATGACCTGTAATCAGAGTGTGGTACAGCTGCCGGGGGTTGACTTCACCCAGTGGAACACCTATCGGCTGGCGCTCGACACCTCCAACGGCGCTTATGCATTGTGGGTAAACGGCAAGATTCGGCAGGCGGGGGTGACCAGCGCCGGTGCTGATCGGGAAAACGGCTTCTGCCACATCGGCGACGGTTCGGCCGGCATCGGCGGCAAGGCGGAACTTGCTTATGTGATGGTCGGCACCTGCGGTATTGAACTGGCTCCCGAACTGGAACCGGCCGCGTCCGGGGCGATCACTCCGGTCGCCGGGGTTGCGGTGGTTGACGGCAAGGCCCAGGTCACCGGTAAACTCAAAAACCGTTACAAGCCGCAGTTCATGCCGATCGAGGACGGCGCGATGAAGTTGATCCACGACTCCGGAGAGAAGGGCGCGGATTATATGAGTTTCACCATCAACGATCCGGCCCTTTTCAAGACGTTACCGCCGCTTATGGTGACCGAATGGAAGCTGCGGATTCCGGCGGAAAACGGTGAGGAGCAGCCGTCGTTCCAGGTCGCCCTGGCGCCGCCGCGCAAAAGTGGCGAAGGATCATACGAGGTATTCTACCGTTTTACTCCGACGCGGGTGATCTGCAACCGGGGCGAAGTAAAGTTCCCGGGGGTTGATCTTCGCCAGTGGAACACCTACCGGGTGGCGCTCGACACCGGAAACGGTGCCTACGCGTTGTGGATCAACGGCAAACTTATGCAGGTCGGAACAACCACGGACGGCGCCTGGAGAAAAACTCCCTTCTGCCACATCGGCGATGCCTCCGGGCAGGTCGGCGGCAAGGCGGAACTTGCTTATCTGACGATCGGGACGGTGGCCGAATAAATCAGGTTGTCGCGGTTCCAGATGAAAAC
>CAKUKT010000191.1 GCA_934663655.1 uncultured Victivallaceae bacterium | reverse complement strand
GCGTCATCTTTCCCTCCCGGAAAGTATTCGCCGCGGCCGCCGCCTGCGCCGCCAGTTCCGGAACCGCCGAGCGATCGAAAATCCCGTTCCCGTCAAGGAAACGATTCTCCGAACCGATCGTCGCCTCCAATACACTCTCCTCGCCGCAGCTCAACAGCCGGTCGATCATCGCCATCGGCCGGCCGTGCGGCAACAGCGGCGCCGCCTCCACCGGCAGCGAAACCAGCTCCTGGCCGGAATTGCGCCAGCAGAGCGGGTCGGCCGCCAGATAGTCTCCGGTCAGCTGATACGCGGCGCCACGGCAGCCGTAACACTCTCCGGCAAGTTCGCAGCTGCGGCAGGGTTCCTTGATGAAGCGGCGGTAGTTCTTGAGGTTTTTAATCACCGTGCTTTCAGCAAGAATATCCCGCAGTCTGCGATCTCGGACATTGCCGATCGCAATCGTAACTCCGACGCACGGCATCACTTCGCCGACCGCGTTCACCAGACACGAGTAGTGATGGCGCAGACATGTCCCCCCGACCAGAGGCGGCCGGGGTTCCCAGTGGTAACCGAGCGCGGCGTCACGGTGGGAGATCTCATGGAAAATTTCCCGCAATTCCTCCCGACCGACTTCGAGTTCCGGATTATCCTTAAGCCTTCCCTGCGGGGTCATGATCTCCAGGTAGGGAGTGATCTGCCGTTCGCGCAGAAAACTCCACAAATCCGCCGCTTCGGCGGCGTTTTCCCGGCAGATCACCGAACTGGCTGCCAGCCGCGCCCCGGAAAAACCGGCCTGCTGCAGTTCATCCAGCGCCCGCATCGCCAGCTTCAGCGCATCCGGCACGCCGGTCAGTCGCTGCTGAACTTCCGCATCGAGGGAATTGAGCTTCACCACCACCCGGGTGTTCAAACCGGCAAGCCACTGCGCCGTCGCGGCGTCAATCAGCGAGCCGTTGGTGAAAATCTCCGCGCCCATGCCGTGGCCGTTGATTATCTCAATTTTCTCCCGAAGCCGCGGATAGAGCAGCGGTTCACCTCCGAGCACGACAATCTTCCTCGCGCCCAGTTCGGCAGCCTGAACGATCACATCATCAAGTTCTTCCGATGTCAGTTCCTCACCGGACGCCTGACCGGCACCGCCCTCCCCCGCATAACAATACGGACAACGGTAATTGCAGGCGCGGTTGAATTCCAGTTCCAGCGCCAGCAGGCGGTTCGCCGCCGCCGCCGAACGGATCTCCTCCAGCGTGAAGTCAAAAACCGCGGCCTCAAACATCATCACCGCCCGCTCCCCGGAAATCAAAGAACCGCACCGGCTTGCGCGAACGACCGAATACCCGCGCATTCGCTTCCTCCCGGCTCACCAGCTGAACCGGCACATGGATTCTGGTACGGGCATAAAGCCGTTCGGAGAGCTCCTCCCCGGATATTCCCTCCCGGGCCGCGGCAAAAATCGCCACCCGGTCGGAAAGCGAATCTCCCGACACCTCCATGTAATATTCGAAAATTTCCGGGATTCCATCCAGAACTGAGAAAAACGACCCCGGAAAAAGCGTCGTCCCGCGCACCTTGAGCATCTGCGCCCGTCGCCCGAGCACCGGTCCCAGCCGAACCGTCGTCCGTCCGCAGGAACAACGGCCGGGGACGATAAAACCGACATCACCGGTCCGGAACCGCAGCAACGGCATTCCCTCCACCTGCAGCGGGGTAACCGTTATTTCGCCACGTTCCCCCGGCGGCAACGGGTTGCCCTGCTCGTCCACCACTTCGACAATCGCCAGATCCGCCGGAGGGTGACCCCCGGCGCATGCCGAACATTCGGTGAAACTGGTGACGATCTCCGAGGAGGCATAGGTTGAATGAGCCCGTCCGGGAAAATATTCATCCAGACGACGACCGAGCGGAGTAAGTTCCAGATCAGCATTGCGCAGTGATTCGCCGATGCACACAAGAGTGCGCACACTGGAGGCATCAACGCCGTTATCCGCAAGAAAACTTCCGAGCTTGACCAGAAACGACGGCACGCCGACGATGGCATCCGGACGCTGAGAGGCGACGATTTCCGCATGGCTTTCAAGCGAGTTCAACCCGTTCCGGATCGCCGCTCCCCCCATTTTCACCACCCCGGAGTAGTAGGCCAGCCCGGCAATGAAACAGCGGTCGATCGTGCAGGTCAGCAGCACCCGGTCGCCGGGACGCA
This sequence comes from uncultured Victivallaceae bacterium, assembly GCA_934663655.1. Classification (GTDB taxonomy): domain Bacteria; phylum Verrucomicrobiota; class Lentisphaeria; order Victivallales; family Victivallaceae; genus UBA1784. The sequence continues at coordinate 3,261 of CAKUKT010000191.1, read as the reverse complement.
TCCCGGCAGCAAGATAGCCGACCGCGTCGTTGCAGGCCAGCCGGTCAAGATCACTCCGCGTATAGACGATCCGGCAGGGGGTTCCAGTCGTTCCGCTGGTAAAACAGATATCCGCCACCTGTTCGCGCGGGACTGCCACGAACTCGTCATTGTGCATCGCCAGATCCTGCTTGCCGGTGGTCGGCAGCAGCGCCAGTTCCTCCAGAGTGATCTCCCGGCGCGGCAGGCCGGCCAGCAGTTTCCGGTACCAGGGGGAGTGTTCCCGGCAATAGGCGATATGCTCGTTGAGCAGCCGACACTGCATCGCCCGCAGTTCATCCTCCGGCAGGAAGCCTTTCTCTTCAAAACAGTCAAACATTTTTCACTTCACCGCATGTTTTTCACTCCCGGCACCATCCGGGGGCTCCAGTTGATCCATCGCCGCCTGCAAACGGTCACGCACCAGCTTTTTCAACAAGTAGACATTGTCCGGAGCAGCCGCCTCTGCCGGAAAAATCGCCCGCAACCGGCGGATCCTCACCACACACCGACGGTGAAAAACAAATCCCCGGTCGGGAAAGTTTTCATTGCCGACGATGCAGCACGGATAGATCGGACAACCAAGTTCGCGCGCGGCGAAAAAAATTCCGCTGCGAAACTGATTCATCTTCCTGCTCCCGGAACGAGTCCCTTCCGGAAACGCGACGATCAGGCTCCCCTGCCCCAATATCTCACGCATCTTCTTCAACTGCTCTTCCCGGTTCGTCAGCGTCACGTCAATGTACCCGCCCTGACGCGCCCAGAAGCCGAAAAAGGGCAGACGCATCGGCCAGCCGTTGACCAGCTGAATCACCGATTCTTTGAGCGCCGCCACCAGAAACGGATCCGAAGCGGAACGATGATTGAACACCACTATCCCCGGTTCCGTCACCGCCGAACCCGCCTCGGATTCCAGGGTTACCCGCACAAAGGGACGCATCGCGATATAAATCATCGTCCGACCGTAATACAGAATCAGAAAACGGCAGAACCTCGTGCGCCCGCTCCCGCGTAAAAAAACCATCCCGCACAAAAACGGCAACGCCGCCGCCGTGCAGTAGAACGTCGACCATAAGATCAGCGACAGATAGACCAGCGCGGAAAAACCACGTGAACTGTTGCGCCGACAACTCAAATTATCTACCTCCGGTCGCGCACGGCAAAATCCGGATTCTCAGCGGCCATCCGGACAAAAAATTCATACACATCACCGAGGGTGACGATCTTGCGGATCTCTTCGTTGTCACGCAGCGAAATACCGAACTTGCGCTGCAGTCCCACCATCAGATCGACGATATCCAGACTGTCCAGCCCGAGATCATCGAAGATCTTCTTCTCCGGAGCAAGTTCTCCGGGATCGAGTTCAAACTGCTCGACAAAAATCGAATTTATTTCCGCAACGATTTCTTCTCTGGTCATCTCTTTTCCCCGTATCTGCACTGAGTTTTCATCACTCGGTAAATCCACGCACTCCCAGCACGGCATTGACTCCGCCGAAGGCAACGCTGATCTTGAGCGCCAGCCCGATTCCGCCATCCACGACCTCCCGCAGATGGTTCAGTCCCGCGCAATCCGCGGCCACCTCATCCAGGTTGCGGGTCGGCAGCATCCGGTGGCGCCGGATCATCTCCAGCAACGCCGCCAGCTCGATCGCCCCAGACGCCCCGAGCGTATGCCCGAGCTGACCCTTCAGCCCGGCGACCGGCGTCCCCGCGCCGAACACCCCCAGCAGCGCCGCCGCTTCCTCCCGGTCCCCGGCGATCGTGGCAGTCGCATGCGCACTCACGTAATCCACCGCCTCCGCAGCTGTTCCGGCCTCGGCAAGCGCCGTCCGGATGCAGCGGGCGATCGCTCCCCGATCCGACTGGCTCACATGTTCGCCGCCGCAATTGGTCGCGTAGGCAACGATTTCGCCCAGAATGTGCGCCCCGCGGGATCGCGCATGTTCGAGTTCTTCGAGCACCACCACCCCCGCGCCTTCTCCGCACACCAGCCCGCTCCGCGCCGCATCGAAGGGACGCGACGCCTTCTCCGGAGCCACGCCTTCGCCTTCGGCAAGCGCAAACAGCTGACTGAATGATCCCGCCACTGCCGGAGTCACCTCATCAGATCCCCCCGCAACCACCATCTCCTGACGGCCAAAAGCGATCAGCTCCGCTCCCTCGCCTATCGACTGCGCTCCCGAGGCGCAGGCCGAACAAGGCGAAAGCAGCACCCCGCATATCCCCAGATAGTTGGCGACATTGAACGCCGAAGAATGCGATACACATTTGAAAAACTGCTGCGCCGGCATCTCCTCCCGACGCCCGGTGAGCAGCAATTCGGTCGCCTCGACGATACTGGATGAACTTCCCATCGTCGAAGAAATCACACAACCGCAGCGACCGGAACAAAGTTCCTGCGCCGACAAACCGCTCTCCGACACCGCCTGTTTCGCCGCCAGCGCCGCAAACAGCGCCGCCCTCCCCATCGAACGCCGCATTTTACGGTCGATGGCACGTTCGGCCCCCGGAGCCAGCGCCACCGGAGCCGCCAGTACCTCCGTCCCAAGTTCTTTCCGCCACTCCGGCATGGTGCGCACCGCGCAACGACCGGATTCAAGCGAATCAAACAATTCACTCCGGCTCATTCCGAGAGCACTGACAACTCCGCACCCGGTTATCGCCACCCGGCGTCTTTTCATCAGCAAAAACTCCGTCTGCAATTCAGCTTCCGACCGATCAACCGCATATAGCACGCCTCTCCAACCACCTGCCGGAAAAGCAGAAACGACGCCATCATCGTTCCCAGCACTCCGGGAATCAATGCACTCTGACCGAGCGCATAAAAGTTACGCACCGGCAGCCGCCCGAAAAGCCGCGGCTCGCCGATCTTCTGTCTCACTCCGTAGGCGCATCCGGTCGGCGGCGAATAATCGCGACAGGTGAGCGGCGAAGAGGCAGCCGCAATCCGCAGCCGGCCGGAATATTCCGGATAAACCCGGTAAACCGCTTCCAGCAGCCGGCCACACTCTTCCTCCTTATATGACGCATACCCGGCATCCCGTCCCGACTCCGCCCAGCGCCGGACCGAATCGAAAAAAGTGCTCCCGAAAGCGGTGAAGGTCTTCACCTCGCGCCCGGCTTCATCGTGTTCACATGAAGTGACCATGCCGATGCCGCGTTCACCGCCGCCCGGCAGCAGAATCCGGTTCAGATCCGGCGAAGAGATGAAACTCGTGAGTTCCGGCACCACCGCCACCCC
>CAKUKT010000190.1 GCA_934663655.1 uncultured Victivallaceae bacterium | reverse complement strand
GATCGACGTCGAGCGGCGGCGGCGTCTTGACCGGAGCCGACCAGATCCACACCCCTTCCCATGCCGGATCGTGAGCTTTATAAAGCGGTTCCGCGGCGGGGAGAATCACCCCGGCGGCCAGAGATATTGCAACAACCAGTTTCTTCATCACTTCTCCTCCCCCGGCTTGATCGCTTTATCCAGCGGCGCGAGGAAGGGCGGCACCCCCGCCAGCGCCAGCGTTGTCACCGCGCCCTGATCGGAACTCCAGGTATTGTCACTGGCGAAGGGGAGTTTCCGACCGGCGGCGTCAACCGCCACCCCCTGCACCGCCACTCCGGCCTTCGGAGAATCAGCGGCGAGTTCGCAACTGATTTCAAGTTTGCCTGCCGCGGCCTGCGGCGGCACCGGGAAATTGTAGGCGCGATCCGCCACTCCGGACGCAATGACCGCTCCGTTGCAGCGCATTGTCCACTTGCCGGCGGCAACCAGCTGAATCTCCCCGCCGCCGGTGAAATCAAGTTCAGGGGAGAGGATCACCGCCCGGTCGGCGGCCGCGATCCGGCGCGGCACCGAATAACGGTTGTCATTGGTAAGATAGGTCGTCTCGAACCAGACGATGTCACAATTGCCGGCGACCGCGCGTTCGGCGGCGGCGGCCAGCGTCGCCGGGGGATCCATCAGCGCGTAGAGGATCACCTGTACCGGCTTATCGACGATTTTGCGGTTGGCATCGCGCACCGCCGCCGGATCCTCGATCACATGTCCCCAGCTCCCGTTTCTGCCGTGAACCGCGATCGCATACCAGTCGGCCGCGTTGTTTTTGACCAGCGTCGGAATGTCGTTGTTGACGTCAAAGGTCCGGTTATTGAGATACATCAGCGCCAATTCCGGATGGTTATCCCGCGCCGCAGCGTCCCGGCGCAGCCGCTCAACGAGTTCACCGATCCAGCCGGCCCGGAAGCGTACCCACTCCTGGTCGTTCGGACTGGGCGTCCCGGTACGATTGAAACGGGCATTAAATTCAGCGACCGCTTCCGGAATGTAGCCGGTGTTGTTGCTGCGCCCCGGCACGCCCCGCCGTTCAAAGTCGATCACCATACCGTCAACGCCGTGATCAAGCATCTCCCGGCCGAGCTGATATTTGTATTCGCGGTAGGCGGGAAAGTAGAAACTCGGCGTCCGGAAAATCGCCCCCTTCGCCATCCGGTCCCATTGTTCCGGGTGTTTGTCCGCATAGCGGCTGCGGACGTTGTCGGCCCAGCCGTGCGCCTCCTCCAGCGGAGTGTACCAGGCGTAGACCCGGAGCCCGAGCTTGTGACCGAAATCCACCGCCTCGGCCAGGGAATCGAACTGACTGTAATCCGCCCCCTGCCCGGCATAGTTGCCCGTCGTCACGCCGGGAACCTGCGAACTGTAAAGCGCATGACCGCCGCCGAAGGTCCGCCACCACCCGGTGCGGATACCGGATGCGGCCATCTCGTTGAGTACATAACGCACTCCCGGCTTCCCGAAAGTTGCGTCAAAGAAAACCAGCCAGTCCGACCACGAAACCACCGAAGTCTGAGCCGGAACCCCGGTTTTCAGCGGCCACACCGCGAAGGTTCCCTCTCCCCATTCCGCCGCCGCGCCGGAAAAAAGCGTCAGCGCCGTCATCATTGTCGCCATTCTGATCTTCATGATTCTACTTTATCTCTCCTGTTGCGGCGGTTATCTTCTTTAATATTCCGCTCTTGTCGTTGAAATCGTGAACCACCAGCAGGCCGCAATCAAGAACCTTCGCCTTTCCCCGCAGCGTGACGGTGTTGTTGCGCATGTCGAGCACTTCCGGGTCGACCTTCCAGACCGAAACCCCGTCGATGTCGGCGGCGAACTTCGCCGGTTTGCCGTTGAGTTTCACCGTGACCGCATCGGCGGGTTCCGCCTGAAGCGTCACATACACCGCCAGCGGTGTAGAATTTTCCCCGGTTTCCATCGGCACTTCGACCTTCCCGTCGAGCTTCAGCGGATTTTTCGGGTTGAAAGCGGGCAGCTCATTGAATTTCTCTCCGTCCCGGAGCATTCTGCCCCAGTTGTGAGGCCCGAGATAAGTTGCCACATAATATTTATTTTTGCGCATCATCGCCTCGGGATCCCGAAGTTCGGTCGCATAGGCCTGGCTCGCGCGCCGGAGATCGAACTGGTTGAAAATATAGATCCCATCGACTCCGTTCGCCAGCGCCGCCGCCGCCCGCGCCCGCCAGACCATCGCGTCCCGGCGATTGAACATCGCGTGCGTCCCCTGAATCCGTGGTTCGGCGATGCTCGCATAGCTGCGGACGCCATATTTGTCCGCGAGTTCCGCCCACTTTTTCCACGGCCGGAGCTGGAAATATCCCGCCCCGATAATCACATCCACCAGCTTCTCCCGCAGTATCTGCTCAAGATCAAGCCCGGCGGCCCGGCAGTATTCCGGGGAATCCGGAACCCGCATTGCGATCAGAATCGGCCGACCACGTTTCGCCGCCGCCGCATCGATCGCACTCCGGATGCGCCGCAACATATCCAGCAGCATTTCCCGTTCGGCAGCCGAAGCGTATTCGCCCTTCGCCACGCTTTTGAACAAATAGAAGTGGCGGAAAAAATCCATCTCCACACCGTCGACATCGTAGTTGTCGACCACTTCGGTGAAATATGAGACCGCGAGATCGCGGATCTCCGGATGGGCGAAATCAACCGCGCTCCAGAGGCCGAACGGCAGTTTTTCCCCGATCGCGCCGCAGAGGTATTCGGGATGCTGCTGTTTGAGCCGGGAATAGCGTTCATAGGGTTTGTTGACCCGGTGTCCGGCGTCATGGGTATCATTCATCCGGTTGCACCAGAAGATCTTGAGCTTATTCTCCCGGGCAAAGCGGATCTGTTCGCGCAGCGGGTCGGTGCCGAGCTTGACAAATTCCGGAGTAACGTTTTTCGCCCCCGGCCGCTGGTGCTGAATATCCAGAAATTCCCCGTATTTCGTCGGGTGGGTGAACTGCCCGAAGCTGGAGGTGATCGTGCAGTAACTGATAACTCCCACCGCGGTTTCAGGAAGCTGCGCGGTCCGCAGTTTCAGATATCCGTCGATCGAAAACTCCCTCTTTGCCGGATAAAGATAGGCGTCGCCGCCGTCGTTGTTGAAGATCACCGGCGGCAGTTCCGCCGCCGCCGACCGCCGGACGGCGGTGGAGTCAACCGCGCAGCCGGTGAAACCACCCAACAGCAGCGCCCCGCAGATCAATGGAGTGATTTTCATGAAGGAAACCGTATTTGAATGACTCAGAAATGGAAAGTGACCCGTTCGCTGCCGTCACCCGGGATGAAGTTGACCGCATCACGCCCCTGATAGTAGTCTTCGGTATTCCGGCGTACCATCTGCAGCAGTTCGTACGGACTGGTTTTGCCGACATGGCCGTCGAGGAAGGCGATGTTGAAACGATCCTGATGGCGGAAATGGGCGCCGTAGGTGCTCGCGACGGGAGCGTCGTAACGCTGTTGACGGGTGGCGGGATTGTAAGTATCGACAAAATGGGCAAATTCGGAGGGATTAAGTACCTTTTTCGCATTGATCCCGCGATAGCTCGGACTGGCGGCGTCCGGCGGCAGCAGCACCACCCGCTGGTTTTCAATACTGAGAATCGACCCCGCCTGATTGCCGGCAACAAAGCAGCCGTAGGTGAAAAGGTGACGCAAATTGCCGGTGGTCTCGACGACATCCCCCGGAACCGAGGGGCAGGCCAGCATTTTGTCACCGTAAGGGATATATTTTCCGATTACGAAAATATCTCCCCACGCAGCGACCTGTCCCGGGAACGGAAATCCCAGATTATTCCCGTTGCGGAAATAGGCCATCACGATATTGCCGCGGGAATCATCGCCATACATGTTGGCAACCAGCGAAACCTGCTTCTGTCTTGACATGCAGTCGCTGGCCTTGGCCGATTCGCGGGCTTTGGAGAGGGCCGGCATCAACATAGCGGCGAGGATCGCGATAATGGCGATTACCACCAACAGTTCGATCAGCGTGAAATTTTTTTTCATGGTCCGCATCCTTTGTTTGAATGGTTATCTTATGGACACTCTCATGGCAACCGCCGGAGGATCACTCCAGCGAGGTACCGGTGAATTGTTCAAGCAGCTGGCGCTTTGCCCACTGGCAGTGGCGGCGCATCAATTTCTCGGCCAGCGCGCCGTTGCCGTCGCGGATTGCCTCGAAGATCTTGCGGTGCGAAAATGGCGTCGAACGGAACTGTCGCGTCACGTCGCACTGTTTGCGGTATACCGCGAAAGCCTGACTGAGAATCGAAAACTTTTCCATGATGTCGCCGAGCATGGCGTTGTCGGCAATCTTGACGATCAGCGCGTGAAAGGCGTCGTCGGCCCGGGTACGCCGTTCGGGATCGGCCTCGGGGGTTTCGTAGCGGCGATATTCATCGACGAGCTTCTCCATGAGGACGAGTTCATCGGCGGTAATCCGCTGGGTGGCGACGCGGCAGGCGAAGCCTTCGAGCACACCGCGCACATCGTAGGTGTCGGCCACCTCCTTGAGGGTGAAACGGCGCAGGCGGGTGCCGCGGTTGCGGCGGCGTTCGATGAGGTTCTCGGCCTCGAGCTGTTTCAGAGCTTCCCGCACCGAGGTGCGCGACACCTGAAACTTCTGCACCAGATCCTGCTCACGGATGGTCGAATCAAATGATGGCATCGTCAGCAGTTCATTGCGAATCATTTCCACCAGGCACATCTTTTTCGGCTCTCCGGATATTGGTGAATTATCAACCGATATGTCATACATATCGTCCTGGTTAATAGTATAGTCATTCCGGATTGATTGTCAAGAGCATTATCAGAAATTTTTCAATTTTTTTTGCAAATAACGCCGACCTTTTCAAAGATATGTCGTACATATCGCCGAATAACCCGCCGATTTGCTCCCTCAAACATTCCCCGGAAGAGTTTCCCGCTTATCCGGGACGGCGTTTTGCAAATTCACCCGACGCGCATTATATTGTCCCGGAAACCTCCGAGAGAAACTTTTGACAATGGCAATCGACTTTCATACCCACACCTTCCATCCCGGCGTAACCGAACTGGTGTCAATCCCGGCTCCGGCGGCAGCCGGCGCCGCCACTCTGGTCGACGACGCCGGACACTTCCGTTCGCTTGAATACCATCCCTGGCAACTTCCGGCCGAATTTCTCCCCCCGCAGCCGCCGCCGGAAGAGCTGCTCGTGCAGTTCGACGCGCTCGGCGAAATCGGCCTCGACCGCCTCCGCGGCCCCGCACTGCCGGTGCAACTTTGCTACCTGAAACTCCTCCTCAGCGCCGCCCGACGCGTCGGCAAGCCGGTGGTGATTCACTGCGTCCGCTGCGACGCCGAACTGCTCGGCCTGATTTCCCGCGAACCCAACCGCTTCCTGATCCACGGCTTCCGGGGCGGCCCCCGCCGCCTCGCCGCTCTGCTCGACGCCGGGTTCACCGTCTCCCTCGCCCCGTTCGCCTGGAC
>CAKUKT010000189.1 GCA_934663655.1 uncultured Victivallaceae bacterium | reverse complement strand
CCTCTACTGTCTTTACAACGACCGCCGTTCCGAAGGGTACGGACCGCAGGTGAGCTGGGAATGGCGCACCCCGCTCAATCTCGCCATCAGCGACGATAACGCCGCCAGCTTTCAACAGCTGGGTGAAATTGAAGATGATTCCCACAACTACTGCTATACATCCATGACATTTATATCGCCGGACCAACTGTTGCTCACGGAATACGAGTCGGAGAATCTGCCCAACCGACGCCGAAATCTGGCAACCCTGAAAATGCAGTTGGCCGCACTTTAGTTTCCCGAAAAAAAGATTTGGAATATTTTTTCATTTATCTCTTGACAATCTTCGAGTGATGGTTCATAATTATTAATATGTTGACCATATTCAACATTTAACCCGATAAACAGGAGACTTCTCATGGCCGATTTCATCATCGAAAGTTCATCGCAAACGCTTCCAAGAAGTATTGACCTCGCGGACCAGGTGGAGGATATTCTGCTCAACCTGATCCGGGGAAGAGGATTCAAGGAGGGAGAACCTCTTCCCAAGGAAGAAGAACTGGCCGAGCAGCTTCATGTCAGCCGCCATATTGTCAGGGAAGGGCTGTCCCGCCTCAAGGCGCTCGGATTGATTGAGTCCCGCAAGCGACGCGGCATTGTGCTGACCCGCCCCAATGTCTTTTCCCCAATGGAAAAACTGGTGCAGGCTCAGGTATTCACCCTTAAGGAGCAGCGCGAATTCATGGCCATGCGTTGCGTGATGGAACTGGGCATGGTGGACTTTATCTACCGGAAAAAGAGCTCGGAGATAATCGCAAAATTACGCCAGCTTGCAACCAATGATGCGAAATTCATGCGCCATCCGGAACTGGAAGCCGCCTTTCACGGCCTGCTTTTTTCCATCGGCGGCAACGAAATTGCCAGTCAGTTCCAGACCCTGCTGGCCAGATTGTTCAGTCCGGAATCGCTGCGACTGCCGACTCGTCCGCCGCAACTGATCACCCACATGGAGATCTGTGATGCACTCGAATCCGGCACCCTGGAGGAATTTCGGGACACCATGTTCAAACATATGGCCTACTATGTGGAAGATTAAGAGGTAACATATATCGCTTTCTTGTTCACTTTCCGGCTTTGTTTTCCCAGGGTTTTCATTTTTAGGGACAGACAACCAAATAACGATTTTCGGAGAAGATATGAAAAAAGTTCCTGTTATTCTCGACACCGACCCAGGCACCGATATCGATGATTCCTACGCGACAGCGATGCTGCTGAACTCTCCGGAACTGAATTTGAAGCTCATTACCACTGCCACCGGAAATACCCGTTACCGGGCGGCGGTCATCGACCGGCTGCTGGCGGCGGCGGGACGAACCGACATTCCGGTGGCCGCCGGCCGTCTCAGCCATCCCGAAGATTTCCGATACACTCTCGCCCAGTATCTCTGGGAGAAAGGAACCGAACCGCGCAGTTCCTATCCCGATGCCGTGGACGAAATAATTAGAACGGTTAACTCCTCCGAGGAACCAGTTACATTGATTGCAATTGCTCCCTTGACCAACCTCGGCGATCTGCTCGACCGGTGTCCGAAAATTGCTGCGAAAATCAATCTCATCGGGATGCTCGGTTCGGTCAACAAAGGATGTGATGAACGGCCGGGGCGGATTGCGGAATACAACATTGTTCGCGACAGGACGGCGGCACGAAAAGTATTTGCCGCACGGTGGCGTTCCTTTCGGATAACACCGCTGGATACCTGCGGCGCGATCCGTCTCACCGGTGAAGAGTTCGACGCGCTGCGCAATGCGTCTCCATTAATGCGGGAAGTCACAGACTCCAACTGGCATTGGGAATGGTGGAAAGATCAGATTGCCGACGGCAGAACTCCGGCACAGACCAGTGTGTTGTTCGACACCGTTGCAATATACATGGCTCTCGCAGATGATGCTCTGGTTTACGAAACCCGTCATTTTTCAATTGCAAAAGATGGCAAACTGATTGAAGATCCCACGGCACCGCCGGTGAAAGCAGCACTGTATTGGCGTGATTTCCGGGCCTTTCGGGCGCTGTTGCTGAAATGCCTGAGCCGAAATCTGCAAGCATAACCCAACCGCAAAAAAGGAGGATCCATCATGAATTGCTTTTCTGAATCATGTCGCCCCCATTTTCATACCATCGGAAAATCATTCACATTGATTGAACTTCTCGTGGTCATCGCGATCATCGCAATTCTCGCTGCAATGCTTATGCCGGCGCTATCCAAAGCCCGCGAATCGGCAAAAGCCAGTGCCTGCGTGAACAACCTCAAAAACTCGGGTTCGGGGATGATCATGTACGGGGACGACAATCGCGGGCATGTGGTGGTAACCGCATTCAATCAGTTGCAGGGTTACGGTCAGGAACACGGCAACTGGAAATTCTCCCTGGAATGGTTCTGCCCGCTCTGGCACGGCGGCTATCTTCCTCCGGCGAGCGCGATTGTCCGCTGTCCCAAACAGGGCGGGTCACTGACTCCGGCTCCCGCGCCTCAGAATACCCGATATTACTCCAGCTGCTATGGAACGCTTGAAGGCGTGGTCGGCAGCGGAGTCACCCGCAGCCTGAACGTGACCGTGTCTGAGACTCTGGAAAACGCAATGTTCTATTTCCCGGACAGCCCCTTGAACGGGTACGTTATCCATCGAATGCGTTCTCCGAGCGCGCTGGCACTGGCGGGTGATTCGGGCTACCTCCCCGACAAGAGCGAATACATGACAATAAGGCCGACCTCCAACAGCATGACTTTCTCGCTGCGCCACAACGACAGGGCGACCCTGGTTTATGGAGATGGTCACGCTGCGGCTCAGGGGCTGTGGGAAATGGAAAAAACTCTGCTTTCCGGGGGATGGGCGTTTTCTTCCGGCGCCAGGATGTGGGCTCTGACGGAAAGCTGGGTTGGATTGAACGCTTACTGAACGATGAGGAGTCCGGATTAATGCGTTTGCGACAACTTGCCTGTATCTCATTGTTTGTTGTGCCCCTGATTCTCACCGTAGCTGCCAATGAGTCGGAATATCAGCGCATCAAGGCCGCCGCACTGGCGAAACCCAGACGGGTGATTGCCGACAATGACGGTTGCGATGTCACTCAATATCCCTATTCCCGGTGCCAGGATACCAGTATTACGGCGATTACCAACTTATGGCTGTCGCACTTTAAAGACACAGAAATCGATGTGGTCAGTTATTGTCCTTATGGGGTGGGAATGCAACTGTCCACATTGAGCCACGCCACGGAAATGCATTTTCAGAAGGCGACCGGTCGCGGCAATAAAAATCTGGTACCGGAGTTACTCGCCCAAGGGACCGACAGTCTGCGCATTGCGACTGAGTTCTGCAGGAAACACCAGATGGAGATATTCGTGAATATGCGGGTGAACGACACCCACGATCAGTGGTTCGCCGACCTGCTTTCCGAAACCAAGAAGAAACATCCCGAATACCTGTTCGGAACCAGCGAATCCAAACCGAAATATGGCGCGTGGTGCGGATTCGATTTCGCCCATCCGGAAGTGAGGGAAAAATTCCGCGCCATCATTTTTGAATTGTTGTTCAATTATGATGTGGACGGGCTGGTGCTGGACTTTTTCCGCTTCCCCTGCTTTTTCAAAAGCGTAGCCGATGGCGGAAGCGCTTCTCCGGCGGAAATGGATGCCATGACCCAGCTGGCGCGCGACATCCGGAACGACGCGGAGTGGATTGGTCGCCGCAGGGGACGGTACTTCGTAATTGCCATGCGACTGCCGGACAACGTTAAACTGGCCCGGAAAATGGGTCTGGAAATCGACAGATGGATGAAGGAAAAGCTGATGGATATTTACATCCCGGGCGCGGACTTCGCCAAAACTGCCTTCATCGCGGATGCGATCGAGCTCGGACATCGGTATCAGATCAAGGTATTTCCCTCCGTTGACAAATCCTGGCTCGGCGGAGAATTTGATTTCGCGCGAGACGAACCGGAAGCCTTTTCCGCGCAGAGTGCTGCCGCGCTTGCCGCCGGAGCGGGCGGGATCTTTTATTTCAACATGGTGTATCATCTGGATTATCTGCCGCAAATCCGGCGGGATCTTGCCGGGTGGCAACGGGTTTCCAAACGTTATTTCGGTTATTATCACGATATACGAAGCCAGTGGATCTGCGCCGGCCTCCGGGAACTGTCCCCCGCCATGGAACAAATGGGAGACCGGCTGCTGGTCACCGATCAGAATCCCGCAGAAATGTACATGGAACTGGGGGAGAAATTTTCCACCTCCGCAACCACGACCGCCCCACCATCAATCAGGTTGGTGGTCAAGGCTCCGGAAACGGAGCAGCCGATGTTCCGGGTCGAGGTGAACGGTCACCGCCTGAATGAACCCAGACGGGTTGGTGGTAGTTACGAATTTCTGGTTTTGCCCGACTTACTGAAGTTGGGGAAGAACTCGTTCCGTTTCATTTCCAAGGGATCACTCGATAATTTGCCGGCGGTAATCTTCAAGGGAGACCAGTTGTTGCGCGGTAATCTTCAGCCACCGTGGCGTCGCCTGTTCACACCGCACGATTTTCCCAACAGCGAACAAATCGTCGAGCAGAGCTGCCGTATTGTGGACAGCGGTGACGAGGCAGTGGCCAATTTGATCTACCCCCTGCCCCCGGTGGCCGGAAAACTGGAAGGCAGCTTTGAACTGATGGTGGAAGATGCCTCGGAACGTGGCGCGGTAACTGTACGTCTGGCCGATGGTCGTCACGTCGAACAAATCGACTTCATGCCCGACGAAATTTCATTGCGTTACGGGAGAAAATCGGTAAAATTTCCCACCCACGATCGATTTCACAGCTACCGGTTTGAATTTGAGGCAAATCGGTTCCGGCTGTTTGCGGATGATCGTCGGTTGTTTGATCTGGAACCCGAAATGTCCGCCGGAGATCCGGAAACGCGTTTGCGCAACACCAATTACAATATTCCCGGCATGCACGATCGCAGTCTGCTGATCGGTTCGCTGTCTCCTGCCGGAAAGAGTTCCTCGCGCTGGAAAAATGTAAGTGTCGTGTTTCCCAGCTATCCGATTCACGACGTGGCGTTAAGTGTCGAATATCCTCCCGAAGTGCCTCCGGAACTGCTGCAGGCGGCTAAAGATTGTGAACTAAGCAACGAGTTTGACGCCTCCCGGGGACGTGCGGCATTCGCCAACTGGCGCAACGGATATAAAGCGGATTTCTTTCACTTCAGCGAGGGGGCGCTCGAACTCGACAACCGCAACCCGGACAATGAGTTCGCCAACATCAGCAGAGATGATCCGGACGTGTTCGCGAGTGATTCCGGCATCGTTGTCGCGGAAGCGATAGTCTCCGAGCTTGTTCCGGAGGGAGGGAAGAATATGGCGTTCAGCCTGGGGATACAGCTTCCCGGTCCGGAAGAGGGTCAGGTTTACGATGCGCACATCTGGCTCGGTGCGAATCACCTTATGAGTTCACTCGGTGGCGCGGCGTTTCCGGAAAGCGATCGAGTGAAGGTGAAGCTGGTGGTGGAACATCGAACCGGTCGAGGCGTGG
>CAKUKT010000188.1 GCA_934663655.1 uncultured Victivallaceae bacterium | reverse complement strand
CGATGAACAATGCGGTGAAAAATAAACTGATTTTCATATTGTGGTTCTCCTTTCCCTGGTTGAGAGGTTCAAACGGAAATGATCGGGGAGAACAAAGTTCCCGATTCGCTCCCGGTCAGTTCTGAGCCAGCAGCCGGAGCAGATCGAACTTCTCCAGATAGTACCAGTCCAGCCCGGGGATATAAGCATAAATCGTCAACACATCCCGACCATCTTCGTTGCGGGTGATGTTGCCGTAACGTTTGTGGGTGATTTCCCGCCAGATCTTTTCGTTTCTGATAAAGGGAGACCGTCCCATGGCTTTGTCGGGGATCCCTTGACCGGTGCCGACGAGGTAATTGCCTTCGGAATCCACCAGCGCCCGATAGATCACGCTCTCACTGTTGCGGACGCTGGATTCCCGCATCAGTTTGATCAGATGATAAAAGGAGACGTCCACCGCAGCCACTCCGTAGTCGTGACCATAGAAGTCCCGGATCAGCATCGAACAGGTGATGACTCCGAAGCCGCCGGTACCGGCATCGAAGTAGGGCTTGCCCCAGACCGGTTCACCGTTGCCGGGCAGCGCGGCGGCGTACCATGGGCGGAGACGCGGATCGTATCCGGGCGGGAATCCGTCCCGTCCCGGCATGCTGATGAAGAGGCCGTTGCTGAGGCCGATGTAGGCCCAGAGCACCGGCAACTCCCCTTTTTCCGCCAGCCGGCGTAATTCGGTCAGGTTCTTGCTGGTAAAGACCACGTCGTGAATGCTGTCATACACGGTTTCAAGCATCTGTTCGCGCACCGGCAGCAGGAGTCGCAGATATTTTTCCGCCTCTGCATACGTCATGTCGGAAGGAAGCACGTAGGAAAAGTCGTTGAAATCCATGTATTCCCGGAGAGCTTCGGAATAAATGGTCCCGGGAGGACGGGTCTCCGGGGACTTCAGATCCGCCGAGGAGTAGAACCGTGGGGTGGTTTTCTGGGTTGACGCCACCGGATCGTGAAGCAGAAACGACGTATTCGCTTCGAGCAGTGACAGCAGGTGGCTCACATGGGTGAGGCTGCGATCGATTTGATTGGCGGTACGCAGTGCGCTGGCATAGGCCAGATTGATCGCTTTTTCATGTCTGCGGTCGATTTCGGCCCGGGTCATCTGGTGCTGGAGGTTGACCGCGGTCATGGTCATGCCGCACAGCAGCATCAGCAGCGCGACGGTAAAGACGCTCCGCCGGTGCCGGTTGCTCCAGCGCAGAATCTTGGCGATCAGGTTGTCCGGGTTGGCGGAAACCTCCTCGCCGCGCAGATAACGCCGCAAATCGACGGCAAGATCGCTGACGCTCTGGTAGCGGTTTTCCGGAAGAAACGCGGTCGCTTTGTGAATGATGGCGGCAAGATCGGGTTCAATACGGTTGCCGAAACGGTGAACGACCGGCTCCATCTGATGGGATTTGACTTTTGCCACGGTGGTTTTCACCGAATCACCGGGAAACGCCACCTTGAGGGTTACGCATTCAAAAAGGATCAGTCCGAGCGCGTAGATATCCGAACGCACATCCCAGGAGCCGTTGTTCAGCACCTCCGGCGCGAGATATCGCGGGGTACCGATGATGCGTTTTGAGGAATCGGCATTGACCTGTCCGGCATCATTGGTGAATCTGGCGATGCCCCAGTCCATGATATAGGCTTCGCGGAAATCGCCGATCATGATGTTTTCCGGCTTCAGGTCACGATGTAGCACCCCGCGGGCGTGAGCGTAGCTCATGGCGTCGCAGACGCGGAGAAAGATATCGATGCGGTAGTTCATCGAGCTTGCCTCGTCGAAGGAATGGGCGCCGCCGGCATGATATCGTTCGCAAACCTTGTCGAGATATGACTTCAGGGATTTGCCGCGAATCATTTTCATCGCGAGATGGAGACCGTTTTCCCGGTCGCTGCTGAGCGAATAGATCGGTACGATGGCGGGATGGTCGAGGGTGGCGGTGATTCTCGCTTCGGAGATAAACTCCCGTCGTGCCTGTTCATCGTTTTTAAGGTTGTCTCGCAGCGATTTAAGTGCCACTTCCCGGGTAAGCGACTTGTCGAAAGCCTTGGCGATGATTCCCTGTCCGCCTTCGGCGAAGATCACCCCCGGCACGTAGTTGAAATTGATATCGCCGAGCCCGGTAACGGTTTCGCTGTCGATTTCGAGTTTGACGGGGGCGACTTTGCTGTCGGATTCGAGTTCTTCATCGACATTGCGCCGCTTCCTGCCGATGAGAGACCCGATCACCTGAGTGGCGGTAGCCTTGAGTGTTGTACCATTTTGAACCACCGACTGAGTGATGGAGGCGCCGGTTGCTGTCGGAGAATGAGGCGGTGTAGTCGGTCGGGGTTTGGGCTGCGAACCGGGAAGCACAACGGTACGATCGTAATCGTCCGGCGGGTTGGATTCGAGGTTCCGGGTGTCAGATTCTTTCATGCTCAAGTGCTCTCGGGGTTGACAATCAAAACCGGCTTCGTGCTTCCGGACGAACCGTCCCGATTCATTTGCCGGTCTGGCGTCTCTGCGGCAACACGTTAGATAAATATAGTCCCGGAATTGGAGAAATTCAATTTGACTGGTGAAATTTTTTAATTGAAGGAGTTGATTGGGGGGATGATTTCCGAGCGGCGTTTCCGGCGCGGCCATCGATTTCAGGCGGGAAGGGGATCTATGGTTTATGCATCTTTGGCGATGCATGATTTGCGGCTGGACAGGGAAAATGGAAATTACAGCTGGCTGTAAGAGTAACGCCTTGCCGCCGGCAGAGAAACAAATGAACCCACACAGTATAAACTGCGGAAAAAATATTATCGGATGGATGAAAGCTCTCCTCTTTCATGGTTACAAGACAATGTTTCAAAAAAATGCCGTGAAAATGTCGGGATTTTTGCTTGAAAAGGACGTTTTCTGCCGTGTTTTGCGGTGGTAGGAAAACACGGGAATTTAGGGTATTTCGAGTGGGAAAACTGGAGCCGGCTGCGGGATTCGAACCCGCGACCTGCTGATTACAAGTCAACTGCTCTACCAACTGAGCTAAGCCGGCATTCGGATATATTCCCAATATACTACCGTTTGAGTGCCGCCGCAACCGGAATTGCGCTGAAAAAGGGAAAAATTTCTTGAATTTTTGCTGATTTCATGGTACATTTATCAAGATAACAGCCGGAGTTGCACTCCGGTTGATTCCCCGGAAATTCCGGTGGAATGACGTGATGTTTCCAGAGAAAGGATTTCCGATACCAATCATGTCCGAATCGAGCAGCCCGGTTTACGATAAAAATTCCATTCAGACGCTTTCGCCGCTCGAGCATATCCGTTTGCGTTCCGGTATGTACATCGGGCGACTTGGTGACGGTTCCCACCCGGACGACGGGATCTACATCCTGCTTAAGGAGATCATCGACAACAGCATCGACGAATTCATCATGGGGTGCGGACGGCGGATCGATATCGCGATCGAAAATTCGACGGTGACGGTTCGCGACTTCGGGCGCGGCATTCCGCTGGAGAAGCTGGTCGAATGTGTTTCGCTGATGAATACCGGCGGGAAATACAACAGCGACGCCTTCAAATATTCCATCGGACTCAATGGCGTCGGCACCAAGGCGGTCAACGCCCTGTCGGTGAAGTTCTCCGCCACCAGTTGCCGCGAAGGGAAATTCCGCAGCGTCACTTTCGAGCGCGGCAAACTCATTGACGATCACTCCGGCGACACCACTGAACGCAACGGCACGACGGTATCGTTTCTGCCTGATCCGGAAATTTTTCCCGGCTACGCATTCAATTTCGACTACGTTGAGAAGCGCCTCTGGATGTACGCTTATCTCAACAGCGGCCTTTCGCTTTACTTCAACGGCGAACGCTACTATTCACCGCGCGGTCTGCAGGATCTGCTGGAAGCCGAAACCGCCGAGGAACGACTTTACGAAATCATCGCATTTCGTTCGGCGGAGATTGAGTTCGCGATGACCCACAGCGACCGTTACGGCGAGACCAGTTTCTCCTTTGTGAACGGTCAGTTCACCCGGGACGGCGGGACCCATCTCTCCGCTTTCAAGGAGGGGGTGCTCAAGGGAATCAACGATTTTTCCGGTAAATCATTCAAGGCCGACGATGTCCGCGACGGGTTGATCGGGGCGATTTCGATCAAGGTGAAGGATCCGGTGTTCGAATCCCAGACCAAGAACAAGCTCGGCAACACCGATGTGCGCGGTCCGATCGTCGCGGCCGTCCGCGATGCGGTCGCCGATGCGCTCCACCGCAACCGGGAACTGGCTGCGGTGATCATCGACAAGATCGAACGCAACGAACAGCTTCACCGCCAGATTCAGGATGTGAAGAAGAAGTCCCGCGAAACCTCTCAAAAAAGCCGCCTGCGGATTCCCAAGCTCAAGGATTGCAAGTTCCACGTCGGCGACAAGTGGCCGCGATCGCTCATCCCCCGGGAAACGATGATCTTCCTCACCGAGGGCAACTCCGCCGCCGGCAGTCTGGAAAAGACCCGTGACGTGAACTGCCAGGCGATTTATGCGCTGCGCGGCAAGCCGCTCAACTGCTATGGCGAAAAGCGCGAAAAAATCTATCAGAACGAAGAACTGTTCTTTATGACCCAGGCGCTTGGTATCGAAGATGATACCGCCAATCTCCGTTACGACAAGGTGGTGATCGCCACCGATGCCGATGTGGATGGCATGCATATCCGCAATCTGCTGATAACCTATTTTCTCAGTTATTTCGATCAGCTGGTGCTCTCCGGGCACCTGTACGTGCTTGAGACGCCGCTGTTCCGGGTGCGCACCCCCCGCGAACAAGTTTACTGTTACAGCGAAAACGAACGCGATGAAACCGCCGCCCGGCTCGGAAAAAAGGCGGAGATCACCCGGTTCAAGGGGCTGGGGGAGATCTCTCCGGACGAGTTCGGACAGTTCATCGGCGACGATATCCGGCTTTCCCCGGTCACGCTGGAGAATATGCACAACATCCCGGAACTGCTCGGCTTTTTCATGGGCGCAAATTCCCCGCGTCGCAAAGAGTACATTATGAACAATCTGGAGATCCTCGACCATGAGTGACGATCCCGCAACCGGAATGGAATCGGCGGAGGAAAACGTGTCCGCCGGCGGGAAACCGGTCGTTAACGCCGGAGAGCCGGAGCGTGTCGACGTCCCGACGAACGCAGCTGCCGCCGGAGAAGCGGAGGCGGTGGCCGTTCCCGTTGCCGGAACTGCTTCGGACGACGATGAGGTCGGGGAAGCCGGTGATGGAGTTTCTGCGGTGCGGCAGCGGGGGTCCAACGCCTATTTCCGGGCGATGATGGATAAGAACTTCCTCGAATACGCCGCCTACGTGATCAAGGATCGGGCGATTCCCGATGTCGATGACGGACTTAAACCGGTGCAGCGGCGGATCCTCTGGGTGCTGCATCAAATCGACGACGGCCGTACTCACAAGGCGGCGAATGTCATCGGCAATGCGATGCATTTCCATCCCCACGGCGATGCTTCGATCGGCGATGCGCTGGTGGTGCTGGCCAACAAGGAGTACTTCATCCAC
>CAKUKT010000187.1 GCA_934663655.1 uncultured Victivallaceae bacterium | reverse complement strand
CAATCATACCACGCTCAACCACGCTCTAATAGCCATCCAAACTGACGTTCTGGTACCGGGGAGGAATATTGCACACTGAAATTTGAACATCCCCTAACAACCATTTTCTCCAACCGGGCGTTTTCTCCCGCCATCCCATTGATATTTTCGGTAAACGCCTTATCTCATCTTGCCGCTCGCCAACTCTACCTGATCGCCGAAGGTGGAACCTGAAATCGCCGTTTAAATTCCCGAGCAAAATAGCTCGAATCAAGAAATCCGCATAATTCTGCCACCTCCCCCACACTGTGCGATCCGCCCTTCAGCAGATTCAGCGCATAATCAAAGCGAAGTTTGTCAACAAAACGTTTCACAGTGTAGCCATACGAGCGGAGAAACAATGTCGAAAGATAGTTTTCCGTACAGCCGATACGGGTCGCCAACTCTTCGCATTTCGGAAATTTATTCGGGGTATCTTCCATTATGATCCTCATCGCCCGGCGTGCGAATGGGTGCACCATTGGATCGGTATTCTCTCCATCACCAACCTTGATGCAGACTGCTCCGGACAGATCACGCCGCATCTTTGCAACCAATCCGCTGAGCAGAGAATTGGCAATCGTTCCCTCCGGATCACTGGCCGCGTTGCATTCACCCAGCGCCATGGTGATATAATGATATACTTCGGTATTGCGGAATGCATACGCGCAGGTCCCGCGGGGACATCGACGTTTGCGCGGTGCCTCGTCATGTCCGAAGTGCAGTGCGGCATTTACTCCGCATTTTTCGGAGAATACCAGATTGAGAAAGTTCTTTGCCCCAAAATTGTTGCTCTTTTCATATCGGGGAACTCCGCTCGGCACGATCAGCACGTCTCCAGGATAAAGTTCGATCACCCGTTCCGGCATCACAAACTGACACCCGCCCTGCAGTTGGAAAAAAATCACATTCTGCAGATTGTGAACATTGGCTTCGCGCATGCTCGACCAGCGCCCACTCTCGTCGGCATTGATGAAGTGCAACTCCTGACCTTGCAGCCTTTCCGCCAGCTGAGCCAGAACATTCTCCGCCAGCGCGTACACCTCCTGTTCCGACGCCCCGGACGGCGAGAACTCGGGCAAAAGAAAAGTCACCAGTTTATTTTGTTGTTTTTTCACCATAATTGTAAAATAATCCTGATCACTGAAATTGCAAGTCGTTGAAATAATCATATCTTAAAATCAGAGACCAACTTGTTGAAAACCCGGAACCAATGGAGTACATCATGGGGTGTAAAAGCTTTATTATCATCTCACTGATCTCTGTGATCGCCATTACATCCGCCACTTCGGCGGAAATCTCTCCCGGAGAATATCGGCAGCTGCGCCGGGAAAAAGCCGCCAGACCGCGACGGGTGCTTTTCAATAATGACGCCGCCGACTCCCGGGGAAATTTCACCCGGGAGGAATTTCTGGCGCGGAGAACCGATTTCACCGTCGGGCTGGTCGACACAATCATGTACTGTGTCGGTCATGCCGGTTTTCAGCAGGTGGTGGCTTTACCGCACGGTGAAACCAGCGCTTATTTGAAAACCGTCGATGTATTCCAATGGCTGATCGATTTCGCCCACGCCAATGGACAGGAGGTGTTCTGCTCATTCCGGATGAACGATGTTCACGACTGGCGTCACACCGAGGCAAAACCCCGGATGAGCAGCTGGAAAAAGGCAAACCGGGATGTGTTGTTCGCCGACTCCATGGAAAATAAAACCACCCTGTACGGCTTCTGGACCGCAATGGATTACGGCAATGCGAAGGTCAGGGATCAGCACTTCGCCATCGTCTGTGATGTTCTGGACAAATATGATGTCGACGGTCTTGATTTTGACTTCTCACGTTATTTGCCGCTGTTCCGTGAAGTGTCCATGAGGGTCCCCGCCTCTCCCGAACAACGGGAACAATTCACCGATTTGATGCGGCGCATCCGGCGTAATCTGCAGTGACCTCACCTGCCCAAGTGAAATTTTAAATGTGATCCACCGGGATCCGGAATCCATCCGGCGACTTGACAAACGTTATTTTGTAACGGATCTTCTCTGGGAAGGGGTCAATGCGCACCTTGCCAGCGGCGAAACCCACCTGCGCAAAACCATGCTTACGCCGACCACTCCGCTTTACGTCTCTCCCGGAATCATCTCAAATTTCAAACTTGAAATCGGCGATGATCCGGAAGCTGCGGACAAACCGGAACCGCCGCTGGTGCGGGGATTCATCCGGAGGAGTGGTGGAGATCCGGGTACCGTCGAGATCTCCAGCAACGGTAAACGCTGGCTTCGTACCGGCGTCGGTGCAAGTTACGAGAGCTTTGAAATTCCCGACGGCGCACTGAAACCAGGCGTGAACGACCTTATCGTCACCACCACCGCCGGTTCCTCATCCGGATTGTTCGCGCCGTTGTTCGAATCGGGGAAATTCCGGCGTCACATCTACCGCTGGTTCGCCTCCGACGCTCCGGATGCCGAAACCATCACTCCGGAAGGTCTGCTGATCCGCGACACCGGCAATCATGAGCGCGACATCGCCAATGTGGCGATCGCCTACAACGAAAGAGGCAGTGCCCGGGTGTTCGACTTCGAATGCCGGGTCATTGATTCTGATGATGATCTCGCGGTCTGTGCTCGTGGCGCGGACGGTCTTCATTACGAAACGGTTTCACTTCGTCCCGGACGAGTGCGGCTGATGAACAGCGGTTTCGAATACGAACTGGATACGACCGTTTTTCATCGCTACGTCATAATTCTCACCGCCGATCAGCTCCGTTTCGAAATCGACGGCAGCGAAGTGTTCCAGACCCGGCAGGAACTGAAACCGCTGCTGGCGGAGGTGGGAATTTCTTTGCTCTCGTACTATCTTGACGGCAATGAGATCTCCATTCCGTGACAAGACAGATCCGGCGGCGGCACCCCTGGATGAAAATGCCGCCGCCGGACTTATTCGTGATGCGAACCGGATTTCAGTCGAGTTCCCGTCCGTAAATACCGCGCACCCGCACCCGCATTGCGCCCCGAAGTCCCCGGGCCAGCACCGACAACTCCCGATCGCTGTAGGTCGGTTCGTTTGAAAGTGTATCGTCGATCACCTCCACCGGATGATACTGCTGCAGCGTCCACTCTTTTACGCCGAGTTCACGGAGTTCCTCCCCCATCTTTGCGAGGTCAGCGGCCGAGAGCAACCGCCGGTGCACCGTCGTGCGGACATCCAGTTCCGCTCCGGAAGCCAGTGCCATGGTGATGCTGCGATGCACCCGTTCGGCAATGTCGGAAGCTCCGTTCCCGCTCAACTCGCCGTAACGCGAAGCCGGAGTCTTGTAATCAATTCCCAGCGCATCCACGCCGCAATCGGTGATCACCTCGTAAAGGCGTTCGGGCAGCGTTCCGTTGGTATCAAGCTTTACCGCGAATCCCATCTCCCGGATCCGCCGGATGAAATCAACGATGTCGGACTGCAGCAGCGGTTCTCCGCCGGAGATCACCGCGCCTTCGATCAGTCCCTGCCGTTTCGAAAGGTAGTTGAAAAACTCCGTCTCCGTCACCGGAGGCTGACTTTCGGGTTCAAACACCAGTACCGGGTTGTGACAGAACGGGCAACGCAGGTTACAGCCGCCGGTGAAAACAATGCAGGCGATTTTTCCGGGGTAATCCACCAGCGTGAATTTTTCCATTCCTCTGAGATTCATTTTCACCCCTCCTGCGGGTCGTCGCGGCGTCGGCGTAAAGATCCCGCCGACGAAGTGTGCGGCCGATAAAAAAGAGGGATCGTTTTCCATCCCTCTTTTTTCGCTCCGGCGGCAGGTGGCAGTACGCCTCCTGGCGCCGCCGGCCGCAAATGGGCCGTTCACCGTACTTCTCCGACATCCGGGAAACCTTGCTCCGGTTCCCGTGAACGCGGACGACCCGGCGTTTACTTACTTGCCGCAGCCGCAGACATCGAAGGTCTTGCGATCCTTGAATTCCTCTTTCTTGCCCTTGTTCCAGTTGGAAACCGGACGGAAATATCCACAAACGCGGCTGTAAACCTCGGTTTTTTCTCCACACTTGGCCATGATTGATTCCTCCCTGGCTAAAAAAATGATTATTATAAGCGCGAGCCGAACCCGTTCCGGCTGCGCTGTCGATTTAAATTTTACACCTCCAGCGGACACTCACTGTGTTCGCCCGGAATATAACCATGCACCGGACAGATGCTGAATGAAGGCGTCAGCGTGAAATACGGTATATGGTAATTGGTCGCGATCTTCTTCACCAGCGACGCCACCAGATCAGCATCATCGATCCGCTCGCCGAGGAAGCTGTGGAACACCGTCCCGCCGGTATAAAGCCGCTGCAGCGGTTCCTGCAGGTCGAGCGCCTCGAAGAGATCCGCGGTGTAACCGACCGGAAGCTGCGTCGAATTGGTGTAGTAGGGCGTGTCCCCGCCGGCACAGATGATTTCCGGATAGTGCTTGCGGTCGATACGCGCCAGCCGGAAGCTGGTGCCTTCGGCCGGAGTCGCCTCAAGATTGTAAATGTGGCCGCTCTCCTCCTGGAAATCCCGGATCTTGTCGGCCATGTGCACCAGCACCTTCCGGGCGAAATCCGCCCCCTCCTTGTCGCAGATCGAACAACCGAGGAAGTTCAGGCAGGCCTCATTCATACCGACCAGGCCGATCGTGCTGAAGTGGTGTTCCAGCGTCGGCAGGTAGGTCTTGGTATAGGGCAGCAGATCACCGTCGAGATATTTCTGCACCACCTTGCGTTTGATTTCCAGCGACTCCATCGCCAGGCGCATCAGGCGGTCGAGGCGGTTGAAGAACTCGCTCTCACTCTTGGAGAGATAGCCGAGCCGCGGCATGTTGATCGTAACCACTCCAATCGAACCGGTCTGTTCGCCGGCGCCGAAAAGACCGCCGGTTTTGTTGCGCAGTTCGCGGATATCCATCTGCAGACGGCAGCACATGCTCCGAACGTCCCCGGGCTTGAGATCGCTGTTGATGAAATTCTGGAAATAGGGCAGCCCGTACTTGCCGGTCACGGAGAAGAGCAACCGCGCGTTTTCGCTCGTCCAGTTGAAGTCCTTCGTAATATTGTAAGTCGGAATCGGGAAGGTGAAAATTCTGCCGTCGCGGTCACCTTCGCTCATCACCTCGAGGAACCCCCGGTTGATCATGTCCATCTCCTTCTGGAACATGCCGTAGGTCTCATCCTGGGGTTCACCGCCGATGATGACCGGGGTGTCGCGGAGATCTTCCGGCACCACCCAGTCGAAAGTGAGGTTGGTGAACGGCGTCTGCCCCCAGCGGCTGGCGATGTTCAGCCCGAAGACAAACTGCTGCAACGCCTGCTTCACCGCCCGGTAGTCGAGCTGATCCCGGGCCACGAACGGAGCC
Source organism: uncultured Victivallaceae bacterium (assembly GCA_934663655.1). Taxonomy (GTDB): domain Bacteria; phylum Verrucomicrobiota; class Lentisphaeria; order Victivallales; family Victivallaceae; genus UBA1784. The sequence goes on along the minus strand of CAKUKT010000187.1, from coordinate 241 downwards.
AGGAAGGTGTCAAAGGAACTGAACGCCTGCGCTCCGGCCCATTCCGTCTGAAGCGTACAGAGGAAGTTGACGATCTGACCGAGGGCCGTGTCGAAGTGTTTGGCCGGAGCCGCCGACGCGCGGCCGCCGCGACCCTGGAATCCCCGCGTGAGCAGGTCGCGCAGGCTCCAGCCGGCGCAATACCCGACGATACCGCAGGAGAGGTCGTGAAGATGAAAATCTCCCGACTGATGCGCCTCGG
>CAKUKT010000186.1 GCA_934663655.1 uncultured Victivallaceae bacterium | reverse complement strand
CCGCGGGAGGCGGAAAAGCTTTCCGGTTTGGTGGCGGAGCTCAAAAAGGTCACCACAGGCAACACTTTTTCGCTTCAGATCGGTCGGCAGGTGGGAGAGGTGACGGAGATTGCGCCGGGCAATCGGTTGCGGTTCCGGACAGCGCGTGGTCAGGAAGGGACGTTTACGCTCAAGGATCAGCGGTTGGAGAAGGCGTTCTTTTCGGCGCTGAGTTCTCGGATCAAATTCGACAATCTTCGCTTCTATTATGCGTTGATGAATAAGAACTTCGATGACCCGGCGCTGAAATCGGATGTTCCGTCCGGGTTCTGGCGCAGCAATCTGGAGTTTTTCGTTCAGGCGGTGCGTCGGGGTGAAAGCGGCAACGACAATACCGGGAAGTGACCATGGAATTGATCTATCTCAACGATGAGCCTTTTTACGGTAGTTCGATCCGCCTGGGAAACGAACTACTGCTGGTGATCCGGGGGGCTAATGGCGCCCTCGGATGCGGATACCTCAATATTGCCACCGCGGAGAAGTTCGGATATCCGATGGCGATAGTCTGTGGAGTGAAAAACTTTCAGGAGATGTGCGAGGCTGAGGTCAGGGAAGTCTCCTCTCCGGCTGCGGCGCTCGGGGTGCGTCCGGGAATGACCGGCCGGGAAGCGCTGTTGCTGATGAAGTGACCGGCGGAAGAGGGTGGATCACCCGGGGTGAACAAAAAAAAGCGGAATATCTGACGGAAACGGAGAAAAACCATGCGCGACATTCGCGAATTACCCATTGATAAAGTCATGCTTTCACCTTCGCTGCTTGCCGCTGATTTCAGTCGGCTCGGCGAAGAGATCGCCGCGGCGGCCGCCGCCGGGGCGGATATGCTGCATCTGGACGTAATGGATGGCCACCTGGTGCCGAACCTCTCGTTTGGACAACCGGTGCTCAAGAGTTTGCGCAGTCGTTCGGAGCTGCTGTTTGACACCCACCTGATGATTGAGGAACCGGCGCGTTACGCGGCAACTTTTGCGGCCGCCGGGGCCGATCATCTCACCTTTCACGTTGAATCCAAGGAGGAGCCGGAAACGGTAATCCGGGCAATCCGCGAGGCGGGTTGCACGGTCGGCATGTCGTTGCGTCCCGGGACTCCGGCGGAGGCGTTGTTTCCTTACCTGGGGGCGATCGATCTGGTGCTGGTGATGACGGTGGAGCCCGGATTCGGGGGGCAGAGCTTCATGGCTGACCAGCTGCCGAAGATCACCGCTTTCAAGCGGGAAATCGACCGGCGCGGACTTCATGTCCAGCTTGAGGTCGACGGCGGTGTCGATGCGCTCACTGCTCCCCGGGTGATTGCCGCCGGAGCGAATCTGCTGGTGGCGGGAACCGCCTTTTTCCGCCATCCCCGGGGAATGGCGGCGGCCGTGGAGGAACTACGCGGCCGCCACAACCACGACGGCGGCCGGGCATGACGCCGCAGCGGGTATTGTTTGTCTGTACCGGCAACAGCTGCCGCAGTCCGATGGCGGAACTCTATCTGCGGGAACTCTGCCGTCGTGCCGGACGTGGGGATATCGTCGTCGGTTCCGCCGGGATCAGCGCATTTCCGGGGGTGCGGCTTTCGAAAGGAGCGGCGGCGGTGCTGGAATCGCTGGGAATTGACGGAACCGCATTCCGCAGTCGGCCTTTTACAGCTGAACTTGCCGGAAATTACGACCTGATTGTGGCGATGAGTTCCGGCCACCGCCGCGCGGTGGAGGCGATCGCGCCGGAGGCGGCCGCCAAATGCCGGTTGCTGCTGGGAGACGGCGGCGATGTGCCGGATCCCTACGGCGGAGATCTGGTTGTCTACCAGCGGGTTTTCAAGGCGATGAAGGGGGCGCTCGATGAACTTGCTGCCGAAGTAATCGGACTGTGCTGAAAAGTTCCGCATCATCGATCTGATCAACGAACCGGCCGGGCGAAAGTGATTTCGCCCGGCCGGTTTTTGTGTTCGGCACAAACTGGGGCTCAACCCGTCCGGTTGGCATCAAAGTGTGATGAAAACTCCGGAAAGTGTGATGAAAAAGCGCTTTTATCACCGGAGTGTATTGTCATCCGTATGGAAAACCATCATACTTATCAGCAGATAACACAGCGCCTGAAACTGGAATTTTCCGGTTCGGCGATGGAGGAAAGCGAGAATGGCGATGAATGAAAAGCACCTGCCGGAGGAGGGGGCGGAACGGACCTCTTCGGCCCACGCCTCCGGCCGTCTGCCGAAAGAACTTGCGGAACTCTTCTCGGAACATATTCGTTCCGGAAAATGGTTGACCGGCAAAAAAATTCCGTCGATCCGGCGGCTGGCGGTCGATTACCGGGTCGCCCCGACGACGGTCTGTGCCGCGTTGCGGCGGCTCCGGGAGAGCGGTCTGGTTTCGAGCCGACGGGGCAGCGGAGTGTACGTCAATACTCTGGATCGAATTGTCCGCGCCGATCTTCCCGGAGAGAATGCCGTCAGCGGCAATCGTCCGGTCGCGGAACGGGAACCACTGCTCCATTTCCTTTTTCACATCGATTCGCCGCAGCGGGCGGAAAACTCCCCGCTTTACACCGAAGTGCTCTGTCTGATGCAGGAAGAGGTCGAACGGGTCGGCTGGCGGTTGCGGATCGGCAACGCGGCACGGATCCGGGAGATCCTCTCCGGCAGCACCCCGTTGAACACGGTGGGAGCCATTTATATGCCGGATATCATTCATCCGTATGATCTTGACTGGCCGGATCTGAGAATCCCGCGGGTGCTTTTCAGTATCGGTGAGAAAAATTTTGATTCCAGCTGTGTAACTCCTGACAACTATTGCGGTGGTTACATCGCCGCCCGGCTGCTGGCGAAACATCGGGAAAAAGTGATGGTTTTCACTGCGGTTTCCTCCCCGGAGACGCACCTCGGATTCAAACCGTACCGGGATCGGATTCAGGGGGCGACCGATTTCCGGGTGGCGGCCGGACTGGGAACGCCGGAGGTGAGGGAAGTCGAAGCACCGGCAACACTGGTACCGGTGTTTGAAGAACTCATGACGTTGCCGCGGTCGAAACGGCCGGGTATAATACTGAACGGCACCATCTCCTGGACGCGGATCGCCGAAGGATTCAATCTGGCATTTCCGGGAGCGGATCTGGATACTGAATTTCAGGTGGTGGAATTCGCGGACTTCATGGTTCCCTGCCGACCGCGACACGCGATTGTATCCTTTTCGCGTCGGGTACTCTGCCGTGAGGTCGTCGAACTGATCCGTCGGCTTGGAGAAAATCCTCTTGATCAGCCGATAATGGTGAAAATTCCGATGAAAATCACTCTGCCGGAGGCGTAATTGTGAAAAGAGAGGTCGATTTCTGCGTGGTCGGCGGCGGTCCGGCCGGCATTGCCGCGGCGCTGGCGGCGTCGCGACATGGTGCGAAAACCGTGCTGGTTCACGATCGGCCGATGCCCGGCGGCAATGCTTCCAGCGAGGTACGTATGTGGATCTGCGGGGCTCAGGGACAGGATGTTCGGGAGACCGGTATCGTCGAGGAGCTGCTGCTGGAAAATCTGGCCCGCAATCCCGGCGCTTCCCCTTCGCTCTGGGACAGCGTGCTGTATGGCGCGCTCGAATATGCTCCCGGTCTGGAACTGGTGTTGAATTGTTCGATCAATTCGCTGGAGATGAAGGACGGGAAGATCTCTTCGGTGAGTGGCTGGCAGAGTACGACCTACGAACCGGTGGAGATCCGCGCCCGGATTTTTGCGGATTGTTCTGGAGACAGCGTGCTGGCTTCGCTCTCCGGGGCACGTTTTCGCCATGGACGTGAGTCGAGACATGAGTTCGGCGAGTCGATCGAACCGGAACGTGCGGATTCCTGTACGATGGGGTCAAGCTGCCTGATTCAGGCCCGGGAACTTGGCGACGCGCAGAAATTCACGCCGCCGGACTGGGCCAGGAAGTTCACCTCCCCGGAACAGCTGCCTCCTCACCGCGGCTACCGGATCGAAGGACTGGAAAATTTCTGGTGGATGGAGACCGGCGGCATGGGAAACACCATCGCCGACGCCGAACGTAACCGGCACGAGTTGATAGAGATCGCCCTCGGGGTGTGGGATTATTTGAAAAATTACGCCCCCGATCGCGAACGCAACGCCAACTGGCAGCTGGAATGGCTGGGGTTTCTGCCGGGAAAACGCGAGAGCCGCCGTTACGAGGGGGATTATATACTCAATCAGCGTGATGTGCAGAGCGGTGGACGTTTTGCCGACATCATTGCCTACGGCGGCTGGCCGCTTGACGACCATCATCCGGGAGGGTTTGCCTGGTACGGAGAACCGAATATTTCACTTCCGGTACCGGAACCCTTCGGTATTCCTTACCGGTGTATTTATTCGGCAAACGTGGACAATCTGATGTTCGCGGGCAGAAACATCAGCGTGAGCCATGCGGCGTTGAGTTCGACGCGGGTGATGGCGACCTGCATGACGCTGGGACAGGCGTGCGGTACGGCGGCGGCGCTGGGAATCCGCGAGGAAATGTCGCCGCGGGAGGTCGGCAGTCGGCGGATTGACGAACTTCAGCAGCAATTGCTGGAGGATGACTGCTTTCTGCCGGGAGTGCGGCGCCGGGTGCCGGAGTTGTCGCGCCGGGCGCGCCTGGAAGTTTCCAATGGCAACGATGCGGAGGCGTTGCGCGACGGATTCGATCGTCCGGATCGCCACGGGGATCATGCCTGGAGCGCGAAAAGCGGCGATCAGGCGACCTATTGGTTCGCAGAACCGGCGAAACTGGGGCGGATCCGGATCGTTTTCGACAGCGATCTCAATCGTCCGGAAAAAAATGTAGTGGCGCTGCGCACGCTTGATCAGCCGGAACTACATCTTCCGGGAACGTTATTCGAATCATTTTCACTTGATTATCTCGATCTTTCAGGAGAGTGGCACCGGCTGGCGGAGGTCTCCGGAAACCGGCGTCGGCTGGCAGTGATCGACGGTTCCGGAAGGATGGCGTCGGCATTGCGGCTTATTCTGGGCAAAACGTATGGGAACTCCGGGAGCCGGGTGTTCGCCTTTGATGTCGCCAACAGTTGAAATTTCAACCGACGGAGGGAACGATGAGAGCGGAAAGATTGTTGAAGCCGATAGAGTTGTTGATAAAGAAAAACCGGGAAAACACCGCGGTCGTTTCCCCGGAAGCAATCGCGGTGACAACTGAAGAGAAGAGAGGGCAAAACCGTTTGCCCGCCGGTCTTTGCCGGAAGAACCGGGCGTCTTTTACGTTGATCGAACTGCTGGTCGTTATCGCGATCATCGCGATACTGGCGGCGATGCTGATGCCGGCGCTCAGTCAGGCTCGGGAACGCGCCAAGGCCGCGAACTGTCTCAATCAGGTGAAACAGACCACCTCCGGACAGCAATTCTACATGAATGACTTCAACGGAGACATTATCTGCAACGTACCGGCGGGTATGCCGGGCTACTCGGCTCCCTACAACTATTACTGGCCGGGGATTCTCATGTACAACAAATATCTTCCCGACCGGGGAAAGGTCTTCTTCTGTCCGAAAATGCACACCGCCTTCACGGTTTTCACCAACGGCAACTGTTATTATGGTTACGGCATTCTTTATACGGCGAGCAGTTACCAGGCCGACTACCGCCATATTTTCCACGACCCCTGGAC